>OMVX01000039.1 GCA_900314605.1 uncultured Methanobrevibacter sp.
GAACATCCAAATAAAATAGTTCCTTATATTAAAGATAATATTCTTTAATTTATTATAAATTCAATGACAAAATTTTAAATTAATTTTTTATTTAATTAAATAGCTTTAATAATTAATTTTAAATTATTGTTTATTTTATTAATTTATAAATCTTATTTCATCATTTATTTTTATATTATTTGCATTTAAATATCCATATTCAAATTCAATGAAATATAATCCTCCCTTATAAGGTTTAAAATATTTCCAAGGAAATAAACTGACTGTTTCATATATTTTTAAATTTTGATCGATAAAAATTAAATCTATTGGAATTTTCATAAAATATGTATGGATAGATGAATTTTTATAGATGAAATTTCTAGGGATATTAAAAATTATAGGATATTCAACTTTATTTTTAAACATTAAACCTCTAAATCTTTTAAAAAAAGAATTGTAAACTTCGATTTTAATAATTTTTTTTATATTATTATCTTGTCCATAGATGGATATTTGCTTAAATTTTCGGATAGTATCACCTAAATTTAAATAGTATACTGAATATTAAAAAATTCTTTATGTAGATGTAAAATTATTGATATTTTATTAAATAATATTCATTTAAGATTAAATTGAAAATATTTTAATTTTAAAAATTAATCATAAATTCTATTTTAATTAATAAATTTTTAAATTTCTTATAATTATAGTAAAATTATTATAATACTGATAATAAAAAGTAAATTATAATATATTACAAATATATAATTTTAAAAAATAGATTAGGGACACTAAATTATAGAATAATCTTAAATAATTCTAATAAAATATAAATTGAATGAATTTAGAATTAGTCTTTGTATTTAATTTCCTACTCGTTTTTAATCTTATATATAATTAATTCATAAAAAAAATCAAAGATTTAATATTAATTAAAAAAATTAATAAAAATTATTTACAGAGATTATGTGTGATTTAATAATTAAGATTTGATAGGCTATCTAATATACATATAAAATATAATAATTTATCAAGTATCAATATGATTTTAAATTTTATGATTTAACTATGATTAAATTATATAACTTATATCTTTATTCGTGTTTTATTTTAGCTAAAATGTATATAATTAATTTGAAATAGAATCTGATTTTAAATCAATTAATATATTAAAAAAATTTTAATTTTATATAGTAAATTTTCAAAATTTAATTAATTATGGGAGAAGAAAAAATGCCAATAAAAGAGGCAGAAAAATCATATAAATTTCAAAAAATAGATAAATCTTCTCACGAATTTTGGGAAGAAAATGCAGTTTTTTCAAAAATAAATAAAATTAGAAAAAATGGACCTCAATATTCATTTCTTGATGGACCTCCATATTGTAGTGGAAAAATCCATTTAGGTACAGCTTGGAATAAAATTATAAAAGATACATTATTAAGATTTAAATCTATGAATGGCTATTCTCTTAGACGTCAAGCTGGATGGGATATGCATGGTCTTCCTATTGAACATAAAGTAGAAGAGTTAATGGGTATTAAAAGTAAACAGGAAATTGAATCAAAAATTGGAATAAGTAATTTTGTAGATAAATGTCAAGAATTTGCTTTTAATAATAAGTTAGCAATGACAGACCAATTTAAATCCATAGGCGTATGGATGGACTGGGATGAACCATATATGACTCTTGACCCTAATTATATGCAATCAGCATGGTGGACATTAAAAAGGGCTCAGGAAAAGAATTTGCTAACAAAGGATAAAAGGGTAATTAGTTGGTGTCCGCATTGTGAAACTGCACTTGCAGCTGCAGAATTAGATTATGAAGAGAGAGTTGATCCATCTATTTACATCCAATTTAAATTGAAAAATTCTTATCTATCTAAAGATGAAAATCCGGATAATTTAAATGAATATATATTAGTATGGACTACTACTCCCTGGACTATTCCAGCTAACTTAGCTATATGTATAAATCCTAGTTTTGATTATGATTTTATTTTAATTGATGAAAAGATATATATTCTAGCGAGTGAACTAGTTGAAAGTCTATTCGGTCCTGAAAAAACTATTAAAAAACATAAAATACCAAAAGAAAACTCTGATGAAGAAGAATATGACATAGTTAAAGAGGAAATTATTAACTATGAAATAATTAAAACCATTAAAGGTGAAGATTTACTTGGAAAAGAGTATATTTATCCATTAATTAGTCAAGTACCAATACATGATGAATTAGATAAAAATGAAAATGTTCACAAAATATTAGCTGGTGAACATGTAGAACTTTCAGAAGGTACTGGTTGTGTACATACTGCTCCAGGTCACGGTCCTGATGATTATAATATAGGAAAAGAATATGATTTACCAATATTCTGTCCTGTAGACGAAGGAGGAAACTTCACATCAGATGCTGGTATTTATGAAGGCCTTTATACTAAAGATGCAGATGATAAAATCATTGAAGATTTGGTTAATCAAGGATTTATGTTAAAACATGAAACCATAGAACATAGATATGGTGTTTGTTGGAGATGTAAATCACCTATTCTTTATAGGGCAACTGAACAATGGTTTTTAAAAGTGACTGATATTAAAGATAAAATGTTATCTGAGATAGAAAATGTTGACTGGGTACCTAAATGGGCTGGAGAAGGTAGATTCCATGATTGGATTGCTAATGCTCAAGATTGGACTATCTCAAGACAAAGATATTGGGGTATTCCAATACCTATTTGGATATGTCCAGATTGTGGAGAGATAAAAGTTATTGGTTCTGTGAAAGAGTTAAAAGAAAACTCTATAGATGAAATTAAAGATGTTGAATTGTCTAAATTGGTTCACAGACCTTACGTTGATGATGTTAAATTTAAATGTGAAAAATGTAATGGTGAAATGAACCGTATACCTGATGTTTTAGATGTTTGGATAGACTCTGGAGTTGCTGGATGGGCAGCTTTATATTATCCACAGGAAACTGATAAATTTGATAATTGGTATCCTTATGATTTTATCTGTGAAGGACATGATCAAACAAGAGGATGGTTTTATTCACAACTTGGTACTGGTGTAATATCAATGGATAGAGTACCATATAATCAGGTATTAATGCATGGATTTGTATTAGATGAGAACGGTAAAAAAATGAGTAAATCCCTTGGAAATGTTGTTTCTCCTGAAGAGGTAATTGAACAATATGGTGCTGATGTACTTAGATTCTATCTATTATGGGCATGTAAACCATGGGATGATCTTAAATTTGTATGGGATGAATTAAAAAATGTAAATAAAATGTTTAACATTTTATGGAATGTATATGTATTTTCAACAACATATATGTCATTAGATGATTTTAATCCGATTAAATGTAATGAAAAATCAATGAACTTAAGAGATGAGGATAAATGGATTATATCAAGAGTTAATACTCTTAAAAAAGAGGTAGGTAAAGACATAGAATCTTTACACTTCCATAAGGCTACACGTAAAATCATGGACTTTATTTTAGAGGATTTAAGTCGTTGGTATGTACGCTTAATTAGAGGAAGAACCTGGGTAGAAAGTGATGATCCAGATAAATTAGGTGCATATTATGGCCTATACACATCATTAACTTCTCTTATTCAACTGATGGCACCGATTACTCCACATTTATCTGAAGAGATATATCAAAATCTTGTTGCTGATTTAGTTCCAGAAAGTAAATTAAGTGTACATATGGAAGATTGGACTATTAATGATGATTTAATAGATGAAGATTTAGAAAAAAGAATGAGTATTGTTAGAGATGTAATTGATGCATCAATAAGAGCAAGGGATGTAGGAAAATATAAATTAAGATGGCCTGTAACAGATTTAACAGTTGTATCAACTGATGAAGATGTGTTAAAAGCAGTTAAATCATTAGAACCTATAATAAAAGACCAATCTAATACAAAGGAAGTATTGACCTCTGCTGAATTTGATGAATTATCTTTTATTGCAAAACCAAACCTTAAAATATTAGGTAAAAAACTTAAGGGCGATTTAATTATAGTTAAGAATTACCTTGAAAATGCAGATGGTAATGAAATAAAAGCATCCCTTGAAGAAAATGGTGAAATAAGAGTAACTGGACCTAATCGAGAAGGAAATGAAAAAACTATAATATTATCATCAGAAGAGATAATATTTGATTCTGAACTTCCAGAAGATTTTGTATCATCCGAATTTAATGGAGGAAACATATTTGTAAATACAAAAATAACTCCTGAAATATTATCTGAAGCTATGAGTAGAGAGCTTATTAGAAGAATTCAGGACATGAGAAAAGATATGGATTTAGATGTTGAAGCAAATATTAAAGTAAATGTAACATCCTCCCAATCATTTAAAGATTTAATAATAAAACAAATTGACTTAATATCAAATGAAGTAAGGGCGAATAATCTTACAGTGAATATAGGTCAAATAGAAAATGTAGAATCTGAAACTAATGAGATAAATTTAGAATATACTAAAAATTGGAATATTGAAGAGGAAAAAATTCAGATACAAATTATAAAAGATTAATTAACCAAAATGATAGGTGATTTAGATGACATTATTGGAGTCTGAAGTGGAATTTATCACAAAGTTATTAGGAAGAGAAATGAATTCCTTAGAAGAGGGAATGTTAGATATAATGTTTTCAGAACATTGTTCTTATAAAAGTAGTAGACCATTTTTAAGAAGGTTTCCTACCGAAGGAGAAAATATTATTCTAGGTCCTGGAGACGATGCAGGAATAGTATCAGTTACGGATGAATATGCTCTTGCAGTAGGTATGGAAAGTCATAATCACCCTTCTGCAATTGAACCATATGGTGGAGCAGGTACGGGAATTGGTGGAATTTTAAGAGATATTATATCTATGGGTGCAAAACCCATTGCACTTCTTGACCCTTTAAGATTTGGACCTTTAGAAGATGAAAAATCAAAATATATATTTGAAAATGTTGTAAAAGGAATATCTGATTATGGTAATAGGGTAGGTGTTCCAACAGTAGCAGGAGAAATAGAATTTGACGAAGCTTTTAGAACTAATCCTCTTGTAAATGTAATGTGTGTAGGGCTTGTTGAAAAAGATAAAATAGTATATGGTAAAGCACCTAATGTAGGGGATGTATTCTTTTTAATGGGTGGAACTACTGGTAGAGATGGTATTAATGGTGTAACTTTTGCATCAGAAGAATTAACATCTGAAAGTGAAACTGAAGATAGGCCTGCAGTACAAGTAGGTGACCCATTTACTAAAAAAAGAGTAATGGAAGCTTCATATGAAATACTAGAAAATATTAAAGTTTCAGGAGTTAAGGATTTAGGTGGTGGAGGCATAACATGTTGTATATCAGAACTTGCAGGATCATGTGAAAATGGTGCTCTTGTAGATTTAAATGCTATACCACTAAGAGAAAAAGGTATGACTCCATATGAGATTATGTTATCAGAATCACAAGAAAGAATGATATTTGTTTTAAACAAAAAAGATGTTAATCTTGCAAAAGAAATTTGTGATAAACATGAACTCCCATCTGCAGTTGTAGGAGAAGTTACAGAAGGAAATAATATGGTTGTTAAAGATTTCGAAAAGGATGAAATATTATGTGATCTTCCAACCATAGTATTATCAGATCCACCATCCATTGAAAGGGAAGTAAAAGCTCCAAAAATTAGTAAAGAAATTGTTCATATTGAAAATGTAGAATTTGAAACAGCTCTAATTAAACTATTATCCTCTCCAAATATTGCAAGTAAAATTTGGGTTTACAGACAATATGATTATGAAGTTCAACTTAGAACTGCCATTAAACCTGGAGCGGATGCTGCTGTACTTAAAATTGATGATGAAACTGCAGTAGCACTAAGTGTTGATTCAAACACAATCCACACAAAACTTTCACCATTTGATGGAGGAGCAGGTTCTGTAGCTGAAGGAATAAGAAATATTGTATCAGTAGGAGCAACTCCTTATGCAGTAGTGGATTGTTTAAATTTTGGAAATCCGGAAAACCCAGAGGTTTTATGGCAATTTAAAGAATGTATTGAAGGTATGAGTCAAATTGCAGAAAAATTCAAAAGTCCAATTATCAGTGGAAATGTAAGTTTCTATAATGAAAATGAAGGTGCAAAAATTAATCCAACACCTGCAGTTGGTTTAATAGGCGTAGAAAAAATAGAAAATATAAGAACACCTGAATTTAAAGAAGAATCTGATAAAATATTGCTTATAGGTAAAACATATAATGAGATAAATGGTTCAGAATACCATAGAACTTTATTTAACATTGAACAAGGAGAAGCTCCAAAAATAAGAATAGACGATGAATACAATAATGCAAATACAATATTAAAATTACTTGATGAAGACAAAGATAAAAATATTACTGCTATCCATGATTTATCCCAAGGTGGAATTGGTATTGCATTAAGTGAAATGATAATAAAATCCAATCTAGGATGTGAAATAAACACTTCACTTATTGTAAAAGATTCAGACATGGAATTAAATAATTTAATGTTTTCTGAGTCCCATGGAAGATATATTATAACAGTAAAAGAAGATGCCCTTGATGAAATATTATCTAAAATAGATGTTGAATGCCAATGTATTGGTGAAGTTAAAGGTAAAACATTAAAAGTAGATAATATGGAAATAAGTATAGATGATTTGAAAGATGCTTATACAGGTGTTATAGAAAAATATATGAAATAAATTAATTTGATATTTTAACTATTATTATTTTATATTTTAATTTATTAATGAAATATAAAGTTTATAATAGATAGATTTAAATTATTTTTTTAATATTATGAGATGTGAAAAAATCTAGACTTAATTAATATTAATTTTTATTATAATAATTTTTTAAATTATTAATACAGAAAATTTTAGTTATTAAAAATATTAAGTGATACTATGGAAAATGTAAAAAAATTAATTGTAGATTATTCAAAAAAAGTATATAATCAAGAATTAACACCAGGTAAATCAGGTAATATAAGTATTAAATTTACAGGTGAAAATGGTAAGGAATTAATTGCAATAACACCTACCTTATTATCACTTGGAACTTTAAAAGAAGATGATGTAGCAATTGTTGACATGAATGGAAATACCATTGGAGAAAATAAACCATCTTCAGAAGTTTATATGCATTGTTATATTTATAAAAAACGTGAAGATATTAAAGCAATAGTACATACACATTCTCCATATGCAACTGGTTTTGCACATTCACATAAAAAAATTAAAAGATATGAAGGTTTTGGTCCAATAAATATTCCATATTTATCAGAAATAGAATATATAAAACCTGGAACAGATGAATTAGCAAAATCTGTAGGAGAGGCCTTCTCAAAAAGTAAAAATATGGATGTATTAATATTAAAAGAACATGGAATTATTACAACTGGACTTAATCTGGATGAAGCTACAGACCTTGCAGAATTTGTGGAGTATTCCGCAAAAACACAATTTATTACGAATATGTTAAATTCTATATAATTTAAAAATTTATTTAAAATTATAATAAGATTTTGTTCTTATTTAAAAATTAAATTCTAAAAATAAATTATTTAATAAAAAATATAAATGACCACAAAATATAAAAGTAAATAAATTATATATTATTATACTATGTTTTAGTATACTAATAAAATCTAATTATAAAGGAGAGGATTAAATGGCTAATGAGATATTTGAAGAAGTTTCAGAAATATTAACATATATTATGGAAAACAATACTGTTCCACGTAATATAAGAAGAGTTGCTGAAGAATCTAAAGATATTTTAAGTAATGAAGATGAGGATGTGACAGTTAGAGCTAGTACTGTAATTGAACTTCTAGACAATATTAGTAATGATCCTAATATTCCTGTACATGCAAGAACATTAATTTGGGAGATTTTAAGTAAGTTAGAATCTATATAACTCAATAATTCTATTTTTTATTAGTTTTTAAATAAAATACTCATTTTAATAATATAACAAGATTTTATAAATTAAAAATTTTAATCTACACATTTTTCTAAAAGGAATTTAAAATAAAAATAAATGTAATTAAAAAATTTTGGTAAAGATTAATAAGGATTATTTTAAAAAGATATTTATTTTGATAATATATTTAATTCTAATATTGTTACTACTTTTTATTACAAATAAATAATTGTTCCCCATCATTTAAATTTAAAACCCTTCTTAAAGAATCATTTTCAATGATATCTTTAGGAACTATTTCTTCAACTTTAAAATTAGCAGAATACAATTTGTTAATAAAATCCTTACCATATTTTCTAACATGATCAGACTGACCATAATATTTTAATCTTAATTCTGGAGTATTATACTCTTCTTTTTCTAGAGTTTCTGAAATATCATGAATTGGTACTGCAATAAAACATGTTCCATTACTTTTTAAAACCCTATAAAGTTCATTTAAAGCTTTATTATCATCTGGAACATGTTCTAATACATGAGAAGTATAAATGATATCAAAAGTTTCATCTTCATATGGGATATTTTCCATATTTACTTGTTTTTTTAATGAGATATTCAAATTGTCATATTTTTCAAGATTAATATCAACGGGATAATAATCAATATTATCCTTTTTTGAAAAAAATTCATAAAATATTACTTCAGGTGCAAAATGTAATAATTTAACCTTTTTATTAAATAAATCATCATATAATTTAGTAAATACTAAATAAAAAAATCTGTGTCTTTCTAATGATTTACATTTTTTACATCTGACCCTTTCTCTAGTTACAATACCATATGAATCAAATTTATTAATATCACCACAAAAAGGACAATAATTTGGAACTTCATCATCAAACTCTTTATTATAAATTAAAAAACGTATTAAGTTATCATAAAATTTGTTATCTTTTTTAAGGGTATCGTTTAAATTTTTTAGTTGACTAATATCTTTTTTAAGTTCACTATTATTATTTTCTACTTTTTTTTTATCTTTTTCTAATTTTAAAGATTTTGATTTATAGTAATTATAACTACCACTTCTGTTTAAGAATTTAAGTTTAATACCTTCCATTATACTCATGTTGTTAATCTCCAATTAAATTTTTTTTTTATATATATATAAAAAAAATTTTAATGATAATAATTAATATTTTAATCATGCAAAATTTAATAAATTTAAATTGTTATTTAATGGTTTTTAATCCAGTCATATAATCTTTTTCTATTGTTTCTATCATTGAATTTGAAGAATTTATCAACTCTTGATTTATATTTATCTTTCATTTTACAATCATTCTCTACATATTCCATTATCATTTTTACTAAATCATCTTCATTATGAACGATTTCTCCAAAAGCCATTGTTTCGTAATCAAAATAACCTTTACCATAATGGAAATCATCAAATGATTCATTTTGATAATATAAAACAGGTTTTTTAAGATAAGCAAAATCAAAGAAAACTGATGAATAATCGGTTACCATTAAAGATGCATCTCTAAACATATCCCTATAAGGTACATCTGAAATTTTGATATTATCATTTAAATCAAATAAATCAATAAATTTCCATAAATTAGGATGAGGTCTAAATACTAGTGTATATCCTTTTTTATCTAAAAATTCAATTAATTTCTCATTATTTAGAAAACTTTTTAAATATTTAAAATAATCTGAATTAATAAATTGATCTTCTGTATCTAGTTTTCTTCTCCAAGTTGGCATAAAAAGTATTTCATTTTTTGAATCATCAACTAGGTTATCATATCTTGCAAGACCTAAAGTTTGAACAACATCTTCTCCATAATTATAATATCCATTTACAATAGAATCATGTTCTAAAGGAGAACTTGTAACAAATAAAAGCATTTGCCTATTATATTTTCTTATCCAACTAGATAAGTCATGTAATATTACACCATGCTGTATAAAACAATACTCATGTGAAGATAAACCTTCAAAAATATATGTATTTTTATATGCAAATGGATTTATAAGACTTCTTGTAATTTGTGAAGAAATAATTTTATCAGCAAAGAAATAAAGTAATTTATGTTTTATTGATGAGAAAGGAACAATACTGCTACCATAATCTGCTTTTAATCTTTTATAATCTGGACTATCATCTTTTATAAGGAAATATTTTTTAATATTATCATCTATTTCATATGTATATTTAAATAGCTGTTCTGCATTATCATCTGCAACTTCATCCCTATCAATAAACAGCCAAATATTCCTATTTTGCATAAATGGGAATAAAATTAATCTAGCTAATTTATAGAATAATCCTAATTTTAAATCTTCTTCTTTTTTAAGTATAATTTTTCCAATAGAAAATCCTTCTAAAAGAAGCATTCTTTTATAAGAAAATGGTTCATAGTAGAATGTTTTAAGTTTAAAGTAAATAATTTTTGATTCTTTAACAAAATAATTATTAAAATTTGACATACCCGGAAATTGTCTAAAACCTATTCTATTATACATAACAACTTTCTGTCCATTTTCATTATAGACTAATCTAAAATTAATTTCACATTTATTATCATCATTAACTGGAACACTAACATCAAAATGATGATAATAATTCCACCAAATACCTAAAAATTTACGAGTTTTACGGCCTGTAGTTACATATTCAAAAAATTTACTTTTATAAACAGATTCGTTACCTTTTTCATCAGTTTTTACAGCTTCAATATAAAAGGTACTATTATCACAACGGCTTAAAACACTACCTGAAAAATTCAATACTCCATTGTGGAAATTTACAATATCAAAACGGATAACATGTCTGTGAAGTTTACAGATTATATAATCATTAGTTTTTAAATAAACCTCATTTTTATCAGGATAAGTTTCAATATGGAACTCTTTATTTTTTAAATAAATTAAAAATGATTTTACACTATCTCTAACCTTATTATCTGAATATACAAATTCTTCATCAAATATAGGTAATATTTTATGAAAATAATCCCAAAATTCATTGACCTCTTCCTGAGTATCTAAATAATCACATAAATCTTCAACTAAAACAATTTCTGTAAGTTCTTTAATAATAATATGTTGAACAAAATTTGGAACCTTACCATTATTATCTTTTGATATGTCAATTAATTTTAAGTAGAATAATTTAATTTTCTCTGTAAAATTCCTTTTTGAAAGAGGGTCTTCAACAAATCTATCATCAGTATTTCTTTTTCTAAAAAAATATCTAGAAGTATATACAGCACCAAAAGATCTTTTTTTAAGTAATATTTCAGTGATTTTTAAAGTTAAAGCACCACTAACTAAATTAGTATCAAATTGAATATTTTTAATTAAATCTGATTTAATAAAATTACTATAATATGGTAAAATTGATTGTATAGGATTTTCATCTAAATTAATTACTAATTTTTTATTTAGATTAGTATATTCCAAATAATTCTTTTTCATTTGACTTGTAAAGAGTATAACAGGTAAATTTACTAAATCAATTTCATTATAATGGTTTTTAAAAAAATTATAAACTTCTTTTAAAGCATTTTTTGAAAGTTTATCATTAGCAAGTAAAAAATTAACATATTCTCCTTCAATATAGTTTATAGCATAATTACATGAATCTTCAAAACCCTTGTTTTCTTTTGATAATAAAACAATATTATTAGGATATTTAGATTTATACTGACTTACAATTTCATTACTATTATCAATACTACCATTATCTACTATGATAATTTGAACATTATCTTCAAAGTTTAATGATTGATTAATAATTGAATCTAACGACTCATTAAGATAAGATTGAGATTCAAAAAGAGAAATAATTATAGAAAATTTAAATTTTTTACTCATAAATTCACCAAAATAATAATTAAAAGATAATAGATTATATTAAATTAATATTATTTATATTTTTATAATAGGTAATTATTTTTCCTTTAAGCTCCAATTATATACTCTTTTAGAGTTATTTTTATCATTATATTCAAAAAAGTTATCTACTCTCTTTTTATACTTCTCATCCATTTTACAATCATTTTCCATATAAAGAATAATTAAATCTACTAATTTATCTTCATCTTGAATTACCTCACCAAAACCCATAGTATCATAGTCAAAATATCCTTTATTAAAATGATATTCATCTTTTTCATGATAATATATAATTGGTTTTTTTAAATATGCAAAATCAAAAAATACAGAGGAATAATCTGTAATAAGAAGGGAAGAAGAGTTAAATAGTTCTCTATAGGATTCCTCTGCAAGTCTTACATACTCATCATCAATATCTAAATAATTCAAATACTGAGAAATATTATAATGAGGTTTAAAAACAATTTTATATCCATACCTTAAAAGATAATCTTTTAATTTTTCATTATTAAAAAATCTATTTAGTCTTTTATAATAATCAGAATTTAAAAATTCTTCTTTAGTATTTAAATATTTTCGCCATGTAGGCATAAATAATATATCTTTATTAAGATTATTTTTATTTTCTAAAAAATCATAACGTGGAAGACCTAATAGTTGTACAATATCCTTATCATAATGATAATAACCATTTATAATAGAATCTCTCTCATATGATGAGGATGTTAAAAATAAATCTAAATTATGATAATATCTTCTAATCCAATGGGATAAATCTGATTGTATAACACCATGTTGTATGAAATACCTTCTAAATTTTATTAAACTATTATAAAATTCTGGAGATTCATCATTAAATGGATCTAAAAATACTCTATCTATATGACTTGAGAAATGTTTATCTGCAAAAAGATATAATATTTTATGTTTTAGAGATTTAAATGAAATAATATTATTATAATCATTAGATAGTCTTTTATAATCAGCTGTATTTTTATCAATTATAAAATATTTACCTATATTGTCTTTTTGACTTATTGCATATTTAAATAATATTTCACCATTATCATCTGCCTGTAGTGGCCTATCTTCAAATAAAAATATTTTTTTATTTTTATAGAATGGTTTTAAAATCAAATAAAGTATTCTCATAAAAATAGCTTTATACCAAAATGGTTTTTTAGATTTAATAATCTTTAATAAAGATTTAAACTCTAATTTTAACATGTTTTTAGTAGAATAATTCCGAATAAAAAATGTATTATTCCTAAATTCTAAAATTTTAGAATCTATACATGTATAATTAGTATAATGTGATAAATTTGCATGTTTTCTAAATGATATATTGTTTTTAATTAATATTTGATGATCTGATACTTTAAATATTGTTTTTAAAATTATTTTATAATCTTCAATTTCATCTAAAACTAATCTAATATTGAAATTATAATAAAATAGCCATTGAATACCAAAATATTTATAAGTTCTTCTATCAGTTAATGGATATTCTAAAAACTTAGCTTTATATATTTTCTTATTATTTTTATCTTTACTTTCTAAAATAGCTTCAAAATCAAGACTATCATAATAAAAATTAGATTTAAGATAACCGTCAATATTTAAAATTCCATCTTTTAAATCTAAAAAATCTATTTTAATATTTTCACTAGCTAAATCATCAATTAAATAATCATCTGTATATAATAGAACATTATTCTCTTTAAACTCTAAATTATATTCCTGATTATTTTTTAAAAATATTAAAATGGATTTAATCTCTTTATTTAAAGTATTAGACTTAAGAATCCTGTTTTTTGATATGTAAGTTAAAATTTTAGTTATTGAAGAGATGATTTCTTTATATTCTAAATTACTAAATTCATTATAATTTAATTGAATAATATCATAAATATTAAAGAGTAATAAACTTTCAATAAAATCTCTATTAGATTCATTAGATATATTAATTAAATCATTCATATGATGGATTTTTTCCTGAATCCAACCTTTATCTTCTAGATTTTCACTTTTAATTAATATTAAATGTGGATTATTTTTAAGATTAGTATTATTGATAAAATCTAAATCATTTAAACATAAAAAATAAATAGTGTCTCTTTCTAAGTCTAATTCTATGATTGAATTAAAATTAGAAAAATAATGAATATTAGGATAATTATTAGAAATTGATATATCTTTAGAGACTAAATACAAATCCATATCAAAATTAAAATTCATATAAAAATCTTTAAAGTATATATTAAAAACTTCCTCAGAGATGACAATTGAAAATTTAGATTTACCCATATTAACACATTTATTAATAAATAATTAAAATTACTTTATTAGTATTTATTTAAAATTTTATTTATAGATTATTATTTAAAAAAGGATAAGGGTAATTAAATTTATTATTTTTTAAAAAAAAAATTAGTTTTTAAATAATAGTCAAAATTATTATAAAGATTAAAGTAAATAAATTACTAATAATAAATTCTTAATGTGATTTTATGTATAAAATTTCCCTTATTATACCTGTTTTTAATCTTGAAAAATACATTGAAAAAAATTTTAAAAGTATTAAAAATCAAAGTATTGGTTTTTCCAACCTTGAAGTAATATTTGTTGATGACTGCTCAAGTGATAATAGTAGTCAAATTATTGATAAATGGGAAGAAGAGTATAGTAATGTAAAAGTCATTCATTTAGATACTAATAGTGGATATGGAGGAAAGCCACGTAATATTGGTATTGAAAATGCGAGTTCAGAATATATTTTATTTTTAGATGGTGATGATTATTTAAATATTGATGGACTGGAAAGGCTATATACTGCTATTTTACAAGAGAATGATATTGATATTGCTATTGGAGGATATACTCGTCTAAATTCAGATAATAGTATAATAGAGAAAAAAATCCAATCAGATGAAGAGACATCAATTACATATAATCCTAAAGAAGAATTAAAATTAATGGATTTAGCTCCTGCATTAGCTTCAAAACTCTTTAGAAAAAATCTACTAAAAGAACATAATATTAAATTCAGAGAAGATATGTCAGGACAAGACTTAATTTTTATAAATGAAGCATATTTTAAGTCAAATAAGATTATATTCATAAATAATTATTCAGTTTATAATTATAATATTAGAGATGGTGAAGATAAATCTGTATCAAATACTATAAACTTAAAAACCCTTAAAAATAACTTAAAAGCATATACAGAAATATTGAAATTATGTAATGATTATAAAATAAATGACTATATGACCACATCAGTTATAGCTAATAATTTATTTTCATTTGTTAATAGAATAAGAGATAACCTTGAGGATTATACCCTAAAAAAAGAAGAAATAAATGAATTATTTGAGTCTGATGTTTATAAAACATTTAAAAATTCCTCATTTTTTGAGAAAAATTACCCTTTTAATGTGTTTTTTAGTAATTTAGAATATGGTGATTATAAAAATAATTATTTTTTAAGACTTATTAAACGTAATAAGATTTATGAAAAAAAGTATCATGATAATATTAAAGAATATAAAAGATTAAAAGCTGAATATAGAAAAGTAAATAGAGAAAATAAAAAACTTAAAAAAACACAAAACGAAATATTTGCATCTACAAGTTGGAAAATAACAAAACCATTAAGAAATATGAAAGGAAAATTAAATTAAATTAATAAATATAGATATAAATTAAATCAGCATGAAAAATTTGATATAAATTAAAAAAAGATTAATAAAAATTAAAATAAATTAAATTAAATTGAAAAATATAGATATAAATTAAATCAGAAAAAAATTATAAAATAAATAAAAAGATTCATTACAAATAATTATTGAAAGAAAAAATTTGGTGATAAAATGTCTTTAGATAATCCAAAAATAAGCATTATAGTACCTGTATATAATACAGCAAATTATCTTGAAGAATGTTTAGATAGTCTTATAAATCAAAGTCTTGAGGAAATTGAAATAATTTGTATTGATGATAAATCTGAAGATGATTCACCAAAAATATTGGAAAAATATGCATCATCAGATAAAAGAATAAAATTATTATATAATAAAGAAAATACGGGCCAGGCATTAGCTAGAAATATTGCTTTAAAATCTGTTAAAGGAGAATATGTTAGCTTTATGGATAGTGATGATAAAATTGATTTAAATGCATATGAAAAAGTTCTAAATTTTAGTGAAGAAAATAATCTTGATATGGTATTATTTAATGTTGTAAGGTTTGATAGGAAAGGTATAATAGGTGGAAGTGAATTACATGAAAAATCTATTCAAAAATTAAATAGTAACACAAATATTTTAGAAAATAATGAGTTTGTCTATGATACTTCACCATGTAATAAACTAATTAAAACCAGCCTAATAGAAGAAAATAATATAGAATTTGTTGATAGATTATATGAAGATTTATTATTTTCTATGGAACTGTTTACCTCTACAGATTCTGTTGGTGTTTTACCTGATGTTAAATATTATTGGAGACGACGTAGAGATAAATCCAATAAATCAACTACACAAAATAGAACTAATAAAAAAAATATAGCTGATCGTATTTTTATAATAAACCAAATAGAAGAATTATTTAAATCAAATGAAAAGTATAATTCTCTTTTAGATTCTTATCATTTTAAATTACTTGAAATTGATTATAGATTATTTATAGATCAAATTGATATTGGAGATGAGGAATATAAAGAATTTATATTAAATAATATTAAACCTATTATAGAAACTTATCCTAAAGAATTATTTTCACATCTATCTATGATTAATAAAATCAAATATGAATTTTTAATTGAAGATAAAATAGATGAATTAATCTATATAAGAGAAAAAGAGAGAAATTATAATTTTTATTCTAAACAAAATGAAAGATTAACAAAGGAAATTAAAACTGTTAAATCAACTAAAGGATGGATAGATTATAAAAAAGATAATTTAACTAATCGTTTTAAATCTAAAATAGGTAAAGATTAATTACTCTTTTGGTGATTAAATGAAGGTAGGTATTATTGGAGCGGGAAGTTTAGGAACAGCAATTGGTCAAACAGTAGCATTAAATGTTGATGAGGTTATCCTTTTACTTAGAAAAGAAAAACTTAAAACTACTATTAATGAATCCCATTATAATAGTGAATATTATCCAAATACCAGATTAAGGGATAATATTGTTGCAACATTAGATATTAATGATTTGAAAGATTGTGAAGTTATTTTCCTAACAATACCTTCATCTGCTTTTAGAGCTACACTTACAGATTTAAAAACTGTTATTGGTAATAATACTATTCTTGTAACAACAGCAAAAGGTATAGAATATCCTTCCCTTAAAACAATGGGAAAAATCATAGAAGAATATTATGATAATAATTATGTAGCCTTATCTGGACCAAATTTTGCATCTGAAATTGTTTTAAACCTTCCAACTATTACAAATATCGGATCAAATAATATGGATAACTGTAAAATAGTAAAAAAACTTCTTCAAACTGATTATTTTAAAGTTAAAATTATTAAGGATGTTCTTGGAGTAGAATTATCTGGGGTAATTAAAAATATTAATGCAATAGCTAATGGAATCTGTGAAGGTATGAATATTAATGAAAATGCAAGATATGCTGTACTTACTAAAGGATTTAAAGAAACAGAGGATATAATTAAAAATTTTGGAGGAGACATATCTACTGCAAGTGAATACTGTGGTTTTGGTGATTTGGTTTTAACATCAACATCTACTGAAAGTAGAAATCATACACTAGGTATGTTATATGGTCAGAGAATTATTGTTGATGAGAAAGCAAGTGGTATTGTTTTTGAAGGAAAAAACTCTATAATGGCTGTTAAAGATATTTGTACGAATACTAATACAGAAAGTGTAGTTGTAGATTTTGTTTATGATGTTATAGTAAAACAAATTCCTCCAAAAATAGCATTTAATAGATTATGGAGTAATATTGAATAGTCGTTGTGATAATATGATAGGTGTAATTTTAGCTGCTGGTATGGGTACAAGATTAATGCCTCTTACAAAAGATATACCAAAGGCATTACTTAAAATTAATAATGTAACCTTACTTGAAAGAATGATTAAAAACTGTATCCAAGCAGATATAACTAAATTTATAATTATAGTAGGATATAATGGTGAAAAAGTAGAAAAATTATCTAAATCACTTGAAGATAAATATAATATTAAAATTAAAACTATAAGAAATGAAAAATATGATATAACAAATACTTCAGTTTCAACTTATCTTGCAAGTACATATATTGAAAAAGAAGATTTAGATGATTTTATTTTAGTTAATGGAGATAATGTTGTTGATCCTTTAATAATTAAAAGGATTGTAGAAACTGATAATACTTCTATGATTATTGATAACTATAAACAGTTAAATGAAGAGTCATTTAAATTAATAATTGATAATGAAAGTTTTAATGATGATAAAACCATATCAAATGGAGTTATAAATTCTATAGGAAAAGAATTAAATATTCCGAAATCTAGTGGAGAATTTATTGGTCTTTCAAAATTAATTAAATCTGATATTAATGATTTTAATAAATTTTTAAATGAATCAATTAATGAAGACCCTCAGAATTATTATGACTTTTCATTTAAAGATTTAAGTGAAGTTAAAACAATTGATTTTGTCCTAACAAATGGATTAAAATGGAGCGAAATAGATGACCATAATGACTGGGAATATGCTCAAAAACTTATAGATGAACTTGAAAACTAAAATTATTATTATATAATAAATTTTTAATTGAATTAATCAATAATAAAATATATTCAAAAAAAACTTAAATCTAAAATTTAAAAGTACTAAAAAAATAAATTAAATTATAATATTCAATTAAATAATATAAAAAAGGGATAATATGGCAAAAACATTTAAAAAACAAATAAAGGATATAATTTATAATATTGCTAAATACTCAGCAAGAGCTTTATACTATATAGCTTCATATATTATTCCTCCAAATAAAAATATTATCCTTTTTGAATCAAGTAATGGTCGTAATTATACTGGTAATCCAAAAGCAATATATGAAGAAATTTTAAATCAAAACCTTGATAAGGAATTTAAATCTGTCTGGGTACTTACAAATACTAAAACTAAAATACCAGGAAATCCCGTAAAAGTTAAAAAACCTTTTTTCAGATTTTTATATTATACACTTAGAAGTGGAACATGGATATTTGATTCTAGACACTTATATTATCTTAAAAAAAATAAAAACACTAAATATGTCCAAACATGGCATGGAACTCCACTTAAAAAATTAGCATTAGATATGGATTATATTGATATGAGTGGAAATCAGGACATTAGCCAATATCATGAAGATTTTAGGAAAAATACTAAAACGTGGCAATATCTTATATCACAAAATACTTACTCCTCTAATATCTTTAAACATGCTTTTGATTTTAAGGGAGAATTCTTAGAGATTGGATATCCAAGAAATGATATATTAATTAATAAAAATAATCCAACTGACATAAATTCAATTAAATCAAAATTTAATATTCCTCAAGATAAAAAAATCATTCTTTATGCTCCAACATGGAGGGATAATGAATATTATAAAAAAGGAGAATATAAATTTGCAACTGAAATGGATTTTAATATGCTTTATGAAAATCTTAAAGATGAATACAGATTAATTGTTAAGTTCCATTATTTAGTTAAGGATAATGTTGACTGGAGTAAATATAATGATTTTGTAATTGAATGTGATGCTGATTGGGATATACAGGAATTATATCTTGTATCTGATATTATGATTACTGATTATTCTTCTGTAATGTTTGATTATGCTCTTTTAAAAAGACCAATGCTTTTCTTTACATATGATTTAGATAATTATAAAAATAATTTAAGGGATTTTTATTTTGATATGGTTAAAGAGGTTCCAGGTCCAATATGTATGAATACAAAAGATCTAATAGATTTTATTAATAATAATTTAGATGAATATAATCAAATTTATGGAGAAAAATATAAGAAATTTAATGAAAAATTTAATGAATTTGATAATGGTCAAGCATCAAGAAAAGTTATTGACTTAATGAGAAAATAATCATTAAAAATATAAACTAATATTTATTTGAATAAAGCAAAAAATCAGAAAATTACAGTTATTTGAATAAATATAAACTAATATCTATTTGAATAAAGCAAAAAATCAGAAAATTAGAGTTATTTGAATAAATATAAACTAATATTTACTTGAATAAAATAAAAAATATAATAATATAATTTTTACTTGAATAAATAATTACTAAAAATATTTAGGGGTCTGAAATTTTTCGAAGAAAAATCCTTTTAATTGCTCTTATTTTTATTATTTATCATATCACTATAGAATAGTTTATAAAAATACAAATC
>OMVX01000006.1 GCA_900314605.1 uncultured Methanobrevibacter sp.
ATTTTTAAATCAAAGAAAAATTAGAAACTTTTTTTAACCAAAAAAATTAATATTTAAAAATTAATATTTAACGCAAGCCTATAAAATTTTACAGACTCATTAATTATAATGCCATAGATGGTTTTAATTTATTTTAAGAGTTTTTCTAAATCACATAGTACAGAATTTATAGCTAAAGAAAATAGTTCTTCTCCATATGATTCATCCATATACACTCCATTTTCTTCAAGATATTTTGCATTTTTTTCTATACCTGGATCATTTTTACGTGCTTCTGTAAAGGCGTATAAACCTATTTCACCATATTGCTTATAATCTCCTTGATTTTTCACTTGGTCTTCATTTACTATTTCTAAAACTTTTCCCAGGGATATTTCTCCAGTTCCTCCATGTGGACCTTCAAGTTCTACAATTTTATTGTTTATAATTATATTTACACCTGTATCCTCTTGAATATCATATATATATTGAAATACCGGTATATTTCCACCATGGCCATTAACGATTATAAGTTTTTTAATGTGTAAGTATTTTTTTGCAGATTCAATTATTTTTTTTATCTCTTTGACTACCTCTTCAATAGTATTATGATTTCCATGGTCAATTTCATCTAATTCATAGGAGGGGTAAACTACTCCTAAATATTTAGCTCCACTTAATAAAGAAGATTTAAATGCTATATAAGATGATATTTTAGCATCTGTATCAATAGGTAGTGCAGGGCCATGATTTTCTAGATGAGAGCCTAAAGCTAATATACCTATTTGGTGAATATTTTCATTTAATACATTTCCTGCATTTAATCTTAATTTAACCATATAATCACTAAATTATCCTAATATAAATTTCACAATTTTTATATTTCTAAATTCCAAATTTCGTCACCAACATAGTGTATTGATTTAATTGCTTTTCCTTTAGAAGATTCAACCATTTCTGCTCCACTTATTAAACTTTCTCCAATTGCAAGAGGTTTATGATTATTCATATCTTCAATGACTACAATGTTTCCTACATCAATATCATCATCTGCCTCAACAATTCCTGGAGACATTATATCTGCCCCATTTGTTACAAATTTCACAGCTCCCATATCTACTATAACAGTTTTTTTTTCTAATCCTGGGTTTGATAGCACTGCTTTTAATGTTGGATATGGTTTATCTCCAATAATTATGATATAAGGATCTCCATTAATTAAAATATAATCATAATCTTCTGTTTCTAAAACTTCAACTTTATCCTTATTTTCTATTAATGAACCGTAATTGTTTAAATCCTTTTTAATTTCTTTAATTTTTTTCTTCTTTAAAAAATATCTTTTTTTGATTATCAATATTAGCACCTTTCAAAATATTTTAAATGAATATTTATTTTTTAATATTATTATTTATTTTTATATACATTTTTTTATTTATTATAATTAAAATTTTAATTAATATTTTTATTTGAATATTATATTTTCTTGGGATAATTTGAGGAATATCCTTTAATCTTAATTTAATCTTTTATTAATTTTTATAATTAATTTAAATTCATTTATTTTAAATCAAATTATATTATTCTTTATATAAAATTTTATAAGCTTTTTAATTATTATTTTCATTGTTTCATTTAATTTTTTTATTAATTTTTTTTTAAATATATAATAATTTTTTTATATTTAAAAAAATAATTAATATTAATACTATAAAAACATTAAAAAAACTTAACCTTTATATACTACATATTACATAAATTATCTTGTTAATTTACTAAATATGTAAGAATATTATTCTTTAAAAATTTTATTATTTTAAGGATACTGTTTAGTAAGAGATAATTCTTGATTTTAAATTTAATATACCTTATTTAAATTAAATTTATAATTTAGATAGTTTTTTAATTTAAATTTAAATCATATTAATTAATTATAGTAATATAGGTGATTATCGTGAGCGGACAACAACATGTTCAAAGACCACTTGATGCATTAGGAAAAGCAACTAACTCTCCAGTTTTAATTAAACTTAAAGGAGATAGGGAATTTAGAGGTATATTAACTAGTTTTGATTTACATATGAATTTAGTTCTAAACGATGCTGAAGAATTAAAAGATGGTGAAGTCGTAAGAAGATTAGGTACTGTTCTCATTAGAGGAGATAATATAGTATATATCTCACCATAAGCAGAATATATTACTAATTTATTTATTAATCATTGAAGTTTATTTATATTAGCTAATGCTATAAAAAACTTCAAAATTTCATTAATTTTAAATTATCAGGAGGAGTAAAAGTGAAGGGTACACCGAGTATGGGTAAAAAGAATAAAAAGACCCATATAAGATGCAGAAGATGTGGAAGAAACACTTACCACGTTCGTAAAAAAGTCTGTGCTTCTTGTGGATTTGGAAAATCCAAAAAAATGAGAAGATACAATTGGCAAAATAAAAAATCTGTTACAGGTCAAAGATTAGTTTAAATTCATTAATCTTTGATAAAATTACTATTTTTTGCTTATTTTTTAAAAATATTAATTTTTATTAATCTAGTTTTTATTAAACAATTTTTATTGTTATTATTATCTTATTTTATTAAATAATTTTATTAATTATCTATTTAATTCATAATCTATTTTATTATTTATCAATTTTATAAAAGATCTTATTTTACTAAAGTTTTTATATAGTTTTTTATATTTTATAGTGCATATTATATTTTATATTCATTTTTTTATAATATTTTATCATTAAGATTATTTTATAATATTTAGTTGTTTATTTAAGATTTTTATTATTTTTCGTATAATATTCAAATTTATTATAATTTTTTAGACTTTGTAGAAATCCTATTTGATTTTTGAAAAATTTTTAGAAAAATCAATTTTTTTCTATTTTTACATTAATTTTAAAAAAAAATCTTAAATTTAATTATTTTTATTGTTTATTGTTTAACTCTAAAACAATAAAAAATATGATTTCTATAGGTAATATTATATATAATTAAAATCATATTATTTAATAAGTTAGATTAATTAACTTTTTTAAGGAAAATTTAATTAATCTAATTTAAGAAAAATATAGTGATAGAATTGGAGGATTTTTTAGAAAAATTGGGTATTATCACAAATAATATGGGTATTTATGAAATAGCTTTTATACATAGTTCTTATTCCACTACTCATGGTCTTGAGCATGATTATGAACGCTTAGAATTTCTAGGTGACTCTGTATTAAATATGCTTGTTGCTGATTATATTTTCCATAAATATCCAAATTATGGTGAAGGAAATTTAACAAAAATGAGGGCAAATTATGTTTGCCAATCAGCTTTAATTTATTATTCTAAACAGTTAGGATTAGATAAATTCATTAAAATCAGTACTGAAGAACATAATATGGGACATAATGATGTATTATCTATATCAGCTGATGTTTTTGAATCATTCCTTGGAGCTATCTATATAGATCAGGGAATAGAAAAAGCTAGAGAATATCTAGAGAATAATATATTTAAATATATAGATATGGGTAAAATATTCTTCTATGATTATAAATCAATTATTAAAGAATATGGAGATGCTCAGGAAATCCCAGTTTCATATGAAACAATTAATGAATATGGTGTCTCTCATGATAAAACTTTTGTTATTCAAATATTAGTTAATGGACATCCATTAGGTATGGGAACTGGAAAGAATAAAAAAGAAGCTGAACAACTCGCTGCTCAACAGGCTATCGAGTATTTAAATATAAATTAAATAGTTTTTAATTAATATTTTTTATAAATATTAATTCTTTTTTTATTTTATTTTTCCTATTTTTATATTTTTCTTTAAGATTTTTATTATTTTACCAATTAAAATTATTTTTTTATTAATACTAAGTATAAATATTATTTAGAAGTATATTTTTCTAATTTTAATTATTAATTACTTATTAAAATAATAAAAAGGATAAAAAATTAGTAATTGCTTACTAAATGACTTAATTGATCTGTACTGATTAGACCTTCTACTTTCAAGTCATCTGTAACTACTGGTAAACAGGAAATATCATTCTTTTTCATTTTAATTGCTACTTCGCCTATAGAATCATCTGCTTTACAGTATTGTACATCTTTTGTCATTATTTGTTTTAAATCATCACAATTAGATGCTATAGATTTAGATAAATCCCATGATGTAACGATTCCAATTAATTTTTTATCTTTAACTACCGGTATATGGGTTAAATGTTCTTCAACCATAATTTTAGCAGCATCTTTTAGGCTAGCATTTTCATTTAAAGTGGAAAATGAACGTATCATAATATCTGCTACAACATTATCCGCTAAAAACCTGCTTATAACATAATTCAATTGTGGGAATTCAATAAAGAATGCATCATGACCTTTAGATGATTTAATTTCTGAGAAATGTGCTTCTACTCCATTAGCCTGAAGTGCTTTTAAAATATCTAAACTTTGTATTGATGGGTATAACCAATCTGATTCTATTGAGATTAATTGTGTTTTAGCTTTAAGTGATTTAAAACCCTCTCGCAATGAATCATTTTTAGATAAATCAAAATAATCAATAGCTTTTGTAACTATAAGATAAGTATTTGCATCAAATCTTCTAACAAAACTTTCGCCTTGATGATGAAGATAACTTTCAACTTGAAAATCTGGAATAGGATCAAAATTATAACTTAATTCTTTTTTATCTTGAAGATCACGTCCGAATTTTTCATACAGAGCCTCTTCAGATAAATATGTTATATGTGCAATCATCCTAGCAACTGATAAACCTGCTTCAGGTCCCTTAGTAGAATAGTAGTTTCCACCATTCCAGTTCGGATCTTTTATAATAGATTGTCTTGCTACCTCATTAAATGCAATTTGTTGAGGTGAAGTTCTTGCAGTAGTTGCAATAGGTACAATTTTTTTTACAAATTCAGGATATTCGACAGCCCATTGAAGAACTTGCATTCCTCCCATAGATCCTCCAATTACACAGTGTAAATATTTTATTTTAAAAGAATCGACTAATTTCTTTTGAGCATGTATCATATCTTTTATTGTTATAAAAGGGAAGTCTAAACCATATTCTTTTCCTGTTTCTGGATTAATAGATGATGGACCTGTTGTTCCAGAACATCCTCCTAGTACATTTGAACATATGATAAAAAACCTGTTAGTATCTAATGCTTTTCCTGGACCTATGAACATATCCCACCATCCAGGTTTACTGTCTCCAGTATGCCATCCTGCTGCATGTGCATCTCCACTTAATGCATGACATACGAGTATTGCATTATTTTTTTCTTTGTTTAATTGTCCATAGGTTTCATAAGCTATAATAACATCTTTTAATTTTTGGCCTGAGTCTAATTTCAATTCCCCTTCTATTTTAAAATATTTGGTTTCTGTCAAACCTACAGATTTTAATTTCATTTTTATCACACAATGCCCTTTTAATGAATAAATATTTTTATAAGATATATATCTTTATAAAAGAATTTATATTTAATATTATCTTTACAATAAAATTATTAATTTTTATTTAATATATTCCTCTTAATAGATTTTTTTTTTTTTGAAATAGTTTTATTAAGTTTATTAATTTTAATAATTTTTTTATTTATATAAATAATATATATTATATTATATAATTTAAAACATATAATAAAAATATAACTTTCAATTCTTAATGAAAATTAATTAAATAAATAAATTAATATAATGATAAAATGAATAAGAAATGTCCGAAATGTGATACTAATAATAGTGAAGATGCTGAATACTGTCTAAAATGTGGTTATCATTTTTCTGAGGATAATCCACAATATAAATCCATAGAACTTAAGGCTCTTAAATGTCCGCAATGTCATCATACTATTGATAATTTAAGTTATGGGTTTTGTACTAGATGTGGTTATGAATTTCAAAAACAGAAAGATAATGTAACGTATAATTTTTTAGAAGTAGTTCCAAAATCTGCTTATGAAAACACAATTAGAGCAGGTTTTTTATTTGCTGTATTAATTCCGATTGTAGGATTAGTAATAGGTATTTATAATTTTACTCGTAAAAACAGTCCAGAAGCAAAGAATGCAGGTTCACTTCAAATGATTTTATCTTTTCTCTTTTTAATAATGGATATTATATATCTTTCTCTTATATTTAAAATTAAATTATTTCCTTTCTTTTAATTTTTTTATTAGATTTTTTAAAAAGATTAATAAAGGAATCTTTTAGTTAATTAAATTATATGTACGAAATTTTTGATAATATGTGCGGTATAGTTGGATTAAAAGGTGAGTTTAACCAAGATGATATTATTTCTATGATGGAAATAATTAAAACTAGAGGTATGAATAGTCATGGTTTCTATCTTAAAAATCAAAATAATACTGTTTATAATAATAATTTTAATTTATCTAATTTTGTGAGTGATAATAATATATATAATATAGGTATAGGTCATAATTTACTTTCAATTTTTAATTTTAATTATGATGATAATTGTTTAAACTTACAACCATTAGTATATAATAATTTAGTTTTAGCTTTTAATGGTGAAATTTATAATTTTAATGAGGTTTTAGATTTTTTAATATCTAATTCATATGATATTGACCCAAAAAACGATTGTGAACTTTTAATAAACTTATTGCACTACTATTTTAATAAAGAACATAATCTATTAACCGCAGTAGAACATACAAATAATATAATTAATGGAGATTATGTGTATTCAATTTTTGATGGAGAAAATATAGCTGTATCTCGAGATAAAATTGGGGTTAAACCATTATTTTATGGTGAAAGAAAAGGATTACAAGCCTTTGCATCAGAGAGAAAATCTCTATGGAAGGTAAATATTACTAATATTAAAACTTTAGCTCCAGGATATATATTATATAATTTTAACTTACACTCTCCTAAAAATCTAATTTATGATTATCATTATGATAAGAATTATAAATATACAGAATATCTTCACCACTTAGATATTTATTTAAATAATTCTGTAAAAGATCGAATAAAAAATATTAATAATATTGCTTTAATTTTTTCTGGAGGGATAGATAGTACATTACTTTTATATTATATCCTTGATAATTTAGAGGAGCAACAAAATATTACACTTTATACTGTTGGAAATAAAGATTCAATGGATTTAAAATATGCTAAAAATATCTCCAAATCTTTAAATCTAAATTTAAGATATTATATTGTCGATGAGGATACGGTTTGGAATTGTTTAGATTCAACATTACTTGCTATTGAAGATGCAAATTTAATGAAGTTAGGTGTAGGTATGACTCTATTTATTGCTAGTCATATGATTCATGAAGATAATATTAAGGTTGCTTTATCTGGTCAAGGTGCAGATGAGTTATTTGCTGGTTATAAAAGATATTTATCTACATTTAAACAAGGATACATTCGTGATGATGGAATCAGATATACTGATTTTCAAGCTGTAGAATTTGAATTAAGAGAAGATATAAAAAATATTTATCATGTAAATTTAGAACGTGATGATGCTGTAACTATGGCTAATGGTATAGAGTTAAGGGTTCCTTTTTTATCTGAAGAAGTAGTTAAATTGTCTTTAAATATTCCGGCTAAATATAAAATCAAAAACCAGGATGATGATATAAGAAAAAATATATTAAGAGATTTAGCATCAAAGAAAGGATTACCAGATTCTATTGCGTATAGAAATAAAAAAGCAGCTCAATATGGTTCAGGTATTGATAAAATTCTTCGAAAAAAGATTCTTAAAGAAATTAATCTTAATGAATATTATAACAAACTAGTTGAAACTATATAATCTAAATTTTACTCATTATTATAATTTAATTAATAATTAGATTATTTTAATTTAAACTTTTTACTAAATTAAAGACTTTATCAAAAACTTTATTGTTTTGTATTTTTTTTTGAAGAAAAAATTAATTTTAATTTTTGATTCTATTTAAAAATAGTTTAATTTAATAAAAAGTTGGAGTAATGTTTTTATTTTCTAAACAAAATAATAATTACTCCAAATAATTATTTTTTAAAAATTAAAATCATTTAAGTTTTTAAAGTGTCATTTTCTCACATTATCCCTATTTAAAGTTTTACTTAAATCTGTAGATACATCTGATTTAATAATATTTGATAAAACTGATATGAAAGTTTCTTTGAAATCCTCAATCAGCTTATCTGAATATTTGTTTGAATTCATGAAAACCAAGATATAATCATCTTCATTTTGGTTAACTTGAACGAAAAATTCTGCTATAAAATCTTTGAAATTATTGAGAACACAATTAAAGATATCATTGGAGGGCATATCATTTAAATTATCAAATTCATCTGCAATCCAATTCGGTATAAATTGGAATAATATATCGACCTCAAAGTTATATTCCTGATAAAGTAATAAGATTGGATAATAACTATACCTTGACGCATCATAAATGAGATTGGCCATGTTTTCAATATATGAATTGATGCTTTGGTCTTGACAATCCATTACTAATGGCATTACATTGGATGTCATGCCTATGAAATTTTCATGGAATCTGTCACGTCCATTTTCAATCATTGTAAATAAAACTTTATCTCCTTCTACAAACTGAGACAAGGTATAAGCAAATACACCAGTAAATAAAATGTTTTCAGTAATCTCATTATTCTCTAAAAATGACCTGAATGTATCTTTATCAAATTCTAAATCATAGTAGGATATATTATATCCTTCAGATGATGAATTGTCTTCTACTAAACTACCTACACTCTCTATATCAGACAGTATTGGTTCATAAAATTCGCTTGCTTCCTCGAATTTTTCAGTATTTTTTATTTGATGTGTAAAAGCGGATGTTTTTAAAAATGTTTCATCCAAATCAACACTACCTCCCTCAAGAAGAGCTATGAAATCCTTTTTGAATATCCCTGCAGATGTAGCATCAAATATAACGTGGTGGATTTGATATAATAGGTAATATGTCTCATTATATTCAATAATCATGAACTTTGACAAGTTACTATATAAATCCAAACTTGTAGCAAAGAAATCAGTGATATCTTCTTTAGTAGCATTGGATTTTAGAGTAATATTGGGTTTAGATCCTTTTACCAAATAGGGATAATCGCCCTTAAACAACTTTATAGTGGATTTAAGCATATTAATAAGGCCACTTATATTTAATCCATATGATGCAATTATGTCCTTAAATTTTTTTATTCCAAATTTTTTAGCTGTCCGCATTAATATCTTTATCAAATCTATATTACTAGTATCATCTGCATCATTTACTTCATACTCACCATTAAACCGCATGCTCAAAATTGGATGAGCCTTTAATAGATTTTCTAATGAATCAATTATTTCTTCAGAGCTATATTTTTTAGAAATAGGAAAATAACCTGGAATATGATAGGCATTCGCTTTATTATAAACAGTTACATCTGCAAATACATTAACCTGGGCAGCATTTAATGGACAACCACTTTCAACAGAATAAATGTCTAGATCGAATGATAAATCATTCATATTTTTTGCAATTGCATCAGGAGTACGGTAAGATAAAATATCTGCCATACTCACATCAATTGATTTGATATAAGAGACTACCTTAATAGCACTTAATGAATCTCCACCTAATCGCAGGAAATCATCATATATACTAACTTTTTCCAAATCCAATGCCTTTTCAAATGCTTCAACAAGTTTCTTTTCATTTTCATTTCTTGGAGCAACATACTCCGCACGTAAACTATCCAAATCTACATTAGGTAAAGCATGCTTATCGACCTTACCATTAACATTCAAAGGAATAGCATCCAATTTAATAACAAATGAAGGAACCATATAATGAGGCTTAATATTATCAACATGGTTTTGAACAATATTACTAAGTTCCTCCCCATCAATTTCATCAGAGACTACATAAGCTACTAACTCATTAATTCCTCCATTTTGAATTGTTTGAACAGTAACATCATCTACACAATCCAACTCACGAATTACAACCTCTATTTCTGATAGTTCAACACGATTACCACGAATCTTAACCTGACCATCACGACGACCTACAATACCTAGACTCCCATCAGGTAATAAACGGACCAAATCACCAGTCTTATAAATTTGCTCATAACCTTCTTCATCATCAAATGGATTATTAATAAAAGCCTTATTTGTTTCATCATTACGATTCAAATAACCGCGAGCAAGCTGATAACCTGCAATATATAATTCACCCACAGCACCTAAAGGAACACGCCTCAACTCATCATCTAAAACATAAAACCTAATATTATAATTAGCAAAACCCACAGAAGAGGAATCCAACTTATCATTATTATCCATTAAACTAACAAATGTATATGCCTCTGTAGGACCATAAGCATCAATTACACGATAACCTTTAGGCATAATAAAATTCCCTAATTTCTCACCACCAACAAGCATAATATCCAAAGAAGTCTCATCAACACTTTCCATAAATAATTTTCCCACTTGAGTAGTAACATAAGTATGAGAAACATTATGACGAATAAAATAATCATTTAACTTTAACATATCCATCCTAATATCTTCAGGTATAACACTCAAACATGCACCAACACACATAACCACATTAATAGCAAAATTACCTACATCAAAACCAATATTAGAAAACATCCCATAAACATCACTATCATTCAAACCATACTCAGTAATATAATATTCACAGACATTTATTAAGGATTTACGAGTAATCTTAACCCCTTTAGGAAGACCTGTAGTACCACTAGTATACAAAATACATGCCAAATCACCATAAACAACAGGCAAATAATCTAAACAACCAAGGTCCTCATTAAAGAAATCAGATATATTTAAAATAAGCCTATCGGTTAAACCACTAACTCTACTATAAGTTTCATCACTTACAATAATAACACGACTATCAGTATCATCTAAAATAAATCTTATACGCTCATCAGGATGATTATTATCTAAAGGAACGTAAACACCACCATAAGATAAAATACCTAATACACAAAACATATACAATTCAGATTTCTCAACCAAAAATCCAACTTTATCCTGCTTATGAATACCCATGTCCTTTAAAGATAATGCAATCTTATCTGCAATAAACGCACCTTCCCCGTAAGTATAAGACTTATCCCTATAAGAAACAAGTATATTATCAGGAGATTTTTCTAAATTTACATTAAAAGCATCTAAAAGATCACTATAAGTTAAATCATAACTTGTATCATTATATGTATCTAAAAGCTCTAAATCAGAAGAACTAACATAGTTAATATCAGATAAATTATCCACACCTAATAACTGATTTAATATCATATTATATGATTCAACAAAACGTTTGATAGTATCTGAAGAAAATTCACTAGAATATATAACTTTTACTATATACTTATTATTTATTTCAAAAATACGGAACTCGAGATCAGAAACATTAAAATACTGTTCATTAACATCATCAAAATTAGGATGAAATTGGAACAATATTGAAGAATTAATATTATATTCCTGAGTTAAAATCCTAAATGGGTAAAAATTATAAGAAAATACATTAAATATTAATTCTTTAACATCACCCATAAAAGAACTAACATCTTTATTATTGCAATCAACAAGTAGTGGTAATGTATTTACAAACATACCAATTGATTCATAATTACTTAAGTTGTCACGACCATTATTCAAAACATTAAACAATACTTGATTATCTCCTGTAAATCTAGATAAAGTGTAAGCAAAAACACCTGTAAACAAAATATTTTCACTAATATCATAGGATTTTAATAAAACATCAATATCAGAATTACTTACATCTAAATTTAGAGAATAAGATCCTGCTTCATTATCCCCCACATCACTTAAAATAGAAGAAACATCATCAACCTCACATAACATAGACTCATAAAAAGCTTCAGCATCAGAATATTCATTTGTTTTAACAATTTCCTCATCATAAACACGGGATTTAACAATACCATTATCTAATTTTAATAATTTACCTTCCAATAAATCAAATAAATGTTGTTTAAAAACTATACTAGAAAATCCATCAAAAATCAAATGATGAAAAACACCAAATAATATCCAATCTTCATCATTACCCTCATCCACAAGTAAAAAACGAGCCAAACTACTATTTATATCAAAAGAGCTATCTATAAAATCAGAAATAACTTCTTCATCATTTTCATTTAAATAATCAACTTTAGGATTCACACCAGTTTTCAAACAAGCGGTCCCATCAACAACATTAATAAAAGATTTCAATATTGTATGAACATTAAACATTTCATATAATGCATTTTTAATATCATCAGCAGTATAATTCCCTGGAATAGTAATAGTAAGAGGAATATTATAAACATCATTTTTCTCATATCTTATAATATCTAGATAAACATTTAACTGAGACTCATTTAAAGGACAACCTTTATCTAAAGAATATTTACTATAATTCAAATCCATTTGAGTATTATTTTTAATATGCTCTGCAATCTTAATAGGAGTTCCTAAAGATATCACATTATTTACAGATAAATTATAATCTGCTAATTCCCTTACAATTTTCATTGCTGTAACTGAAGTACCACCTAAATGTATAAAATTATCATAAACACTAATATTTTTCTGATTAAAAAATTTCTCAAAAACCTTAACAACTATCTCTTCAAATTCATTTTTAGGTTCAACAAAATCAACCTCATCAAACTCAACTGAAGGTAAACTCTTAACATCAATTTTACCATTAGGATTTAAAGGCAAACTATCCATATGAACATAAAAAGAAGGAACCATGTAAGAAGGCAAATTAACACTTAAATACTCTTTAAGATCATCCTCATCAATATCAACATCTGATGAATAATACGCAATCAAATGGTCTTGACTATTAACCTTACCTATAACAACTTTAACCTGATTAAAACTATCATACTCAAAAATAGTAGACTCTACACCTTCAGGTTCAATCCTAAATCCATTTAAATTAATCTGATTATCTTTACGACCAACATAAACAACATTACCATCCTCATTAAAATAAGCTAAATCATTGGTAAAATAAGCTCTTTTACCATTAAACTCGCCATATGATTTCTTTGTTTGCTCAGTATTGTTTAAGTATTGTTTAGTAACAGCTGGTCCTGAAATAACAATTTCACCCACAGCACCCACTGGTAACTGCTTTTTATTATCATCCAAAATATACACATTAGAATTATCCCAGGGCTTACCAATAATATAATAATCAGAATAATCCTTATTCAACTTATTAATAATTGCCACACCAGATGTTTCACTACAACCATAAGCGTTAAACAAAATTGTAGAACAATCACTACGAACTTCAGATTTTGATAAACTAGAACCAGCTAAAGATAAATTATCCAAATTTAAATCAAAATTATTATATAAATACAATCCCAAATCTTCAGTTGTAATCAAAAGATAACAATGAAATGTTTTTAAATAATTAACAATATTAGAAATAGATTCCTTAGTGGTTTCATTAACAATCAAAGCTTCAAAACCATGCATAAGTGCAGCATAAACCGCTAGAGAAGCAACAAAAGTAAACTTAGCCAAACACATATAATTACCTGTACCCCCCTCAGGTAAATTAAAATAATTAATATAATTATAATTAATGTTAATAATATTCCTTTGAGTTAATTCCACACCTTTAGGAACACCAGTACTACCACTAGTATATAAAATAAGAGCAGTATCATCCAATCCATTAAAACCCCCGTATTGTTATTTTTTAATGTGTCTAACTTGATTGATTCAACGTCCTCAAAATCATTATCTGATTCATGAATGATATATTTCGGTGAACTATTGTTAATGATTCTTTGAATATAAGTTTCCGGATAATCATCATCAACAGGAATTGCAATAGCACCTAATCTCATTAAACAAACACTTAATAAAGGAAAATGATATGACCTAGGCAAATATAAGATAATTTTATCAGATTTACATATCTTATAATCATTTTGGAGAATGTATGTTATAGAATTTATTAAATTAGCTAATTCTTTATATGTAATTCTATTTGTTTATCATTAATTGCAAAATTATCAGGATATTTTTCAGTCATTTCATTTATATATTCGGGAATAGATTTATAATCAATCTTAAAATCAGTACTTTTTGAATATTCCTCCAATAAATTTAATTGCCGACTACAAATAATATCCATTTCACCACATAACTGATGAACATCATTTAAACAATTATTTACAATGGTTTCAATGTTTTCAAGCATAGACTCTATTTCAAATCTACTAAAAGTATTAATATCATATTCAACTTCAATAGAATCCTTAGATATATTGAATATTATACTTGAATTAATACCACCTTTAATAGGAGCATCCTTTGTCTGGTTAACTAATGCATAATTGAAGATATATTCACAATAATCAGGATATAATTCATTAACATAATCTTTGAGATTTTCCATAGAATTATCTAAAGCATTATCCATCATATTTTTCATCGAAATAAGAAAATCTAAAATAGAAATATTATCATCATATTTAATCTTAAAAAGTGTATCATCAGAATTTAAATTACTATAAGTGAAAATAATACCTTCACCATTACAGGTTCTTGATAAATACAATGATATAATACTGGTATAAAATTCAAAGAAAGAAACATTATTCTCTGTTAAAAAATAATCTAAATCAACCATATCTTTTGAAAAATCATATTTTATCTTATCAAAAATCTTAGAACTATTACAATTAATTAAAAAATTATTAAAAGAATAAATATCTTTTAATTTATTTACCCAATACTTATTTTGCAAAAAGATCATCTCCAAATTATACATAAATGGCAGTTTCAAAAATTAAGTTATTTCAATATTGAACATATATTCAGACACTAATTTTTTTCTCTATTTATTTTTCTTTTTAATTTAAAGTAGTAAATTTAATTTTAATTTTAAGTTAATATATTATTATATAATATATAAAATCTTCTAATAGTTTTATTCTCTAAAGATTTTCAACTTTCCCCTTTGGTTTCATGTTTTACAAATTCCTTATAATAGAGGATAAAAAACGTATTGGTTGTCAAACTATGGATGATTCTTTATTATCATTCAAGTATTGTCTAAAAATATTTTAAGCCTTTAATAGATTTTTTCTTTATCCTGAATGTAATTCTATGATGTTGTTAAAAATGGAACTTTTCTAAAAATTAATATTTTTAATAGATAATGAACATGTGTATCATTCAGAAATATAAATATTATAAATCCAATTTCATTATATGACACCATAAAAATGAAATCAATTACTTTATTTAATATCCAATTTTATAAAATTATACGTGATTTAGAGGAAAATTAATTTTTTCTGATTTTAAAAAAATCACTAATCTTTAACTAACCATAAAATAGCATAACATCAAATTAAATTGAAAAATATTTCGTAAAAAATTTTTTTAAGTATATTAAAATTATTTAAAATGGAAAAATGAATTTTAATATGATTACTCTAAAATTAAAGTTGTGATTAAGATAATGAGATTTTATAAAAAACATTTAAGTTTTTGAAAGTGCCTATATAAAATAAATAAACTTTATTAATATAGGAAAACAAAATAATATTATTATAATTTAATATTGATTATTCTTTAAAATAAGGAGTTAAATTATGGAAATTAAAGAAGATGCTGAAAAAATCTTAAAAGAGTTTTCTAAAACTTTAGAATCTATTCCAGATTTGGAAGAAACTTATTATATCACTGATAATTTAAATCTTACTCGTAAAGATGAAGCTGTATCAAAAGATTCATCTAAAATTTTAAGAAACGCTAAAACAGATAAAAATGGAAATTTAATAGTTAAAAAAGCGGATTGGACAAATTAATGGTGATTTTATGAAAATGAATTTAGTTCTAGAACTTTCTGATACTCCTGGACAATTAGTTTCATCTCTTGATCCTTTCAGAGAATTAGGAGCTAATCTTGTTTCTGTTATTCATGACAGGTCAAATATTACCGATAATGGTAATGTATCTGTTCAAATAGCGGTTGAAGGAGATAAAGATATTCTTGAAAAATTAATTGACACATTAGAAAATAAAGGTATGAGTATTTTGAAAGTTGATGGGTCTCTTAAAACAATTAAACTAAGTACTATTCTTATAGGTCATATTATAGATACTGATATGCGAGATACTGTAGATAAGATTAATGCTTTAGATAATATAACTGTTGTAGGTATGGAAATTAAATTAAATCATGAAGAAAAATCATCTGGATTAATAACAGTTGAATTACCTATCGAATCTAAAAAAATATTTTTAGATAAAATGCAAGAAATCGCAAAAGCCAAAGGCCTTTTATTAATTAATGAAATATAAATGGGGATATTATGAAAGATTTAAAAGTATGTATTATGGGTTTTGGGGCTGTTGGTCAAGGATTGGCAAAAGTAATTTTATTAAAAAAAGAAAATCTTAAAGAATTATATGGAGTCAATTTAAAAATAGTCTCTGTAGCTGATTCATCTTCTTCTGTAATCTGCAGTGATGGTCTTGATGAAAATGAATTAATTAGAATTAAAAAAGAGACAGGTAAATTAAAAAATTACCCTGAATATGGTAGTGATATTTCAGGTTTAGATGTTTTAGATGCATGTGATTATGATGTGCTTCTTGAAGCAGTTCCAACTAATATTGATGATGCTGAACCTGCTAAAAGTCTTACCTTAAAAGCTTTTAAACAAGGTAAGGATGTTGTTACATCTAATAAAGGACATCTTGCTCTTTTTTATGATGAATTATTAGGTGCAGCAAAAGAAAATAAGGTTTTATTTAAATTTGAAGCTAGTGTAGGTGGAACTATGCCTATTATTAACCTAGCACAAGAAACATTACCTGCAAATAAAGTAACATCTATTGTAGGTATTTTAAATGGTACAACTAATTATATTTTATCTAGAATGACATCTGAAGGTACAAATTATGAAAATACCTTAAAAGAATCACAACATTTAGGCATTGCTGAAACAGATCCAACACAAGATGTTGAAGGTATAGATGCTGCATGTAAAACTGTTATTCTTGCTAACTCTGTATTAGGAATTCCTGCTAAATATGATGATGTTAAAGTCGAAGGTATATCTAATATTACCTCTGAAGCTATTGAAATTGCAGGGCAAGAAGGATATTTAATAAAATTAATTGCTGAAGTTTCAGAAGATCATCTTGAGGTTTCACCAAGACTTGTTAAAAAAGGTAGTGCATTTGATATTAATGGTACTTTAAATATGGCCACTGTTACAACCGACTTATCAGGTGAGGTAACAGTTAGAGGTATTGGAGCAGGCTCTGTTGAAACTGCAGCTGCTATGTTAACTGATTTAATTCATGTAATTCGTGAAAAATATTATGTAGATGATTAAATCAATTTAACTATTTAATTTTTAAGATAAAATTATTTGTTAAATATTTTATTTTTTTTAAATTTTTATTTTTATTCTATTTTTTGGAGAATTAATATGAAATATATTGTGATTATTGGAGATGGAATGAGTGATTATCCATTAGATGAATTAAAGGGTAAAACTCCCCTAGAATATGCTAATATTCCAAATATGGATAAAATTGCTAAACTAGGAAAATGTGGTCTTACAAACAATGTTTTAGATAAATATAATCCTGGTAGTGATGTAGCTAATATGAGTATATTCGGATTTAATCCAGATAAATATTATACTGCTAGAGGTCCTCTTGAAGCAGGTAACTATAATATAACTACTAATGATAATGATGTTATATTTAGATGTAATACAATTACCGAAAAAGATGGAAAAATATTTGATTTTAATGCAAGTCATATTAGTTCTGAAGAAGCTGCAACATTACTTAACGATTTAAATAACTATTTTTATGATAAATACCCTGATTTTAAAGGTAAATTTTATCCAGGTATTAGTTATAGACACATTTTTGTTTATAGTGCTGAATCTCAAGAAGAGAGAGATTCATTATGTTCTTTTGATACAGCTCCTCCTCATGATATACTTAATGAACCTATAGATGAATATACTAATTGGACAAGTAAATGTCCTAAGTATATTAAAAGTATTATGTTAGAGTCTATTGATTTTTTAAAAGGTCACCCTGTAAATCAATTAAGAGAAAAAAACGGTTTAAACCCTGCTAATATGGTTTGGTTATGGTCACAAGGTCTTGTTCCCCAGTTTGATTCTTTTTTTTCATTATATAATATTAAAGCTGCTGTGATTACAGGTGTAGATTTACTTAAAGGTATTGCAAACTATGGCAAACTAGATGTAATAAATGTTCCTGGTGCAACAGCATACTTTGATACTGATTATAAGGCTAAAGGCCAATATGCGATAGATAATATTAAGGATTATGATTTAATTTTTATCCACATTGAAGCACCAGATGAAGCAGGACATGCTCAAAATGTTGAAGAAAAAGTTAAAGCAATAGAATCTATTGATAAATATATTATAGGCCCTGTTTGGGATTATCTTGAAGAAAATTATGATGAATATAAAATAGCTATTTTACCTGACCATCCTACTCCAATACCAGTTGGTACACATACTAGAGATGATATTCCTCAAGCTATATATACTAAAGGTGGCCAAGCAGATAGTGTAAAATCTTATACAGAATCTAATATTGCAAAAGGTTCTCTTAAAAAAGAACCTGGTTATAAATTAGTATCTAGATTAATTAAAGATATTTAATAAATTTTTCTTATTTTTCTATATTTTTATTTTAGTTTTTAATTATATAATTAGTGTGGTATTTTATAGCTACACTTAATACTAAACGTGCGGTTTAACAACCAGATAGTTTACTTTAAAGTTCATAATAAAAAAAATTATAAATTCAAAACTATTAAAGTAATAGTTTTACTTACTCTTATATTGCTAATATTAAAGCATTTAAGCTTAATAAAAAAGGTAATTATAAATTTCAGTATCTTATATAACGACTGCTTGTTATAACCAGGCTACTGGTAAAGGGACTTTAAAAGTTTTAATATATTTGTAAATTATTTATTTTTTTATTTTTTTTATTTTTATATTATTTTCAATTTTATTACTATTAATACTACAACTCTTCAATAAATATTATTGTAGTAAACATATCAAGTTTAAAAAGTAATAATTCTATTATAATATTATTAAATAACTATATTTTTATAAGATTAAAACTAAAATAATTATATTCTTAATTAATTATTATTTAAATTATTTAAGGTAATTAATAATTAAAAATAGTGTTAAAAAATTAATTAATAATTCATTTATTTTATTTAATAAAAACAGTATATCAGTTCTTTTTTTTTACACTATATTTATTAATATACAAATCATTATATTTGGAGAGATTTTATTGACAAAATACATCATTATTACTGGAGGAGTAGTTAGTTCAATAGGAAAAGGTATTACTTCTGCTTCAATTGGTAGGATACTCAGATCTTATGGGCTTAAAGTGTCAGCTATAAAAATAGATCCTTATCTTAATTGGGATTCAGGAACATTAAATCCTTATCAACATGGTGAGGTTTATGTTACTTATGATAGTATGGAAACTGATTTAGATTTAGGTCATTATGAAAGGTTTTTAGATGTAGAGCTACCAGGTATAGCTAATATAACAACTGGTAAAGTTTATAAATCTGTTATTTCTAAAGAAAGAAAAGGAGATTATTTAGGTGCTTGTGTACAGATTATTCCTCATATAACAGATGAGATTAAATTAATGATAAGGGAAGCTAACAGTTTAGAAGATAATGATGTTGTACTTGTGGAATTAGGCGGAACTGTTGGAGATATAGAATCTCAACCATTTTTAGAAGCTTTAAGACAACTGAGAAACGAAGAAGGAAAAAATAATGTAATGTTTGTACATGTTACATATGTGCCTTATCTTGAAGCTGCTAAAGAATTTAAAACTAAACCTACCCAACATTCTACAAAAGAACTTAGAAGTACTGGTATTTCTCCAGATATGATTGTATGTAGATCCTCATCACCTATTGATGATGAATTACAGAAAAAAATAGCTAATTTCTGTGATGTAGATGAACGTGCTGTAGTAAATACTCCAGATGCATCTAGTATATATGAAGTTCCTCTTGTACTAGATAAAAATAATGTAGGTTCATTTATTAAAAATAGAATTAATCTTAATGTAGAACCTGATTCATCTAAACTTGATGAATGGCGTAAAGTTGTAAAATCTCTTAAAATCCAGTCTCCTACAGTAAAAATTGGTATTGTTGGTAAATATGTAGAACTTGAAGACGCCTATATCAGTATCCGTGAATCATTACTTCATGGTGCAGCAGATGTAGGGGTTAATTTAAAAATAGAATATATTAGTTCAGATGTTGATAATCTTGATGAAACAGTTCTAAACGGATTGGATGGTATTTTAATACCTGGAGGTTTTGGTGAACGTGGATTTGAAGGTAAACTAGAAGCTGTTGAGTATGCTATTGTTAATCAAGTTCCTATATTTGGTATTTGTTTAGGTATGCATTCAATGGTAACTCAATTTGCTAGACGTAGTGGGTTTGATGACGCAAATAGTACTGAATTTGATAAGGATGTAAAATATCCTGTTATAGATTTAATGGAAGAACAGAAGAAAGTTAAACAAATGGGAGGTACTATGCGTTTAGGTTCCTATGATTGTAAATTAGTTAAAGGAACTAAAACATATGCAACTTACAGTGAAGGTAATGGAATATTTATAGGAGAAGACTTGATTGAAGAACGTCATCGTCATAGATATGAATTTAACAATGAGTTTAGACAATCTCTACAGGATGCAGGATTAGTTTTAAGTGGAATTTCTCCTGATGACTTTTTAGTTGAAATTGTGGAATTACCTGATCATCCTTGGTTTATTGGTTGCCAATTCCATCCAGAATTTAAATCAAGGCCTAATAGGCCACATCCATTATTTGCATCATTTATTGATGCATCTTATAAATTTTCTCAAAGAGAATAATTTTTTTCTTTTCATTTGGTTAAAATATATAAATTTTGATTTATTTAGTAAATTTTTATTAATTCAGAAATTAATTTTAATTTTAGGATATAAATTAAATTCTTATCATAATTCTTATATATTTTTCTTATTGAACTATTTTTTATGATAATTTTTATAATTCCTATAGTTATAACATTTATTTACACTCTTATTTCTTCATTAACAGACCTTAAATATAATATAATTCCTAATAAGATAGTATTTTCTTTATGGATTTTAGGATTATTAATAAATTTAATGTTTACTTTAATTTTAAATAATCTTTTTTTTATATTATCTTCTATTATTTCAACAACAATTACCTTTTTGATATGTTATATTCTATGGAAAATTAGATTGTGGGCTGGAGGGGATGTTAAACTGATTACTGGAATTTCTTCTATTATTCCTATAAATTATTTTTATTATAATGAGTTATTTACAAATAAATATTTATTTATTCCTTTTTCTTTTAATTTAATTGTAAATAGTATTTTAATTTCATTTCCCTTTATTATTATTTATACTTTACTTATTAAAATAAATAAAATAGACCAAAATAATATTTTAGATAATATTAAATGGGAATTACTTTTATTTAATTTAAAAAGTTCAATTAACAATTTTTCTACATTGTTAATTAGTATTGATAATTTAAAAGAAGGTATGATTTTAGATAGATATTTACTTAATAATAAAGATTATTTTTTAATAAAACAGACTATATCCTTAGAAAGTGATTCCAACTTATCTTTAACTAAATCAAAAAATGGCTTAATATTGAAATCTAAAAGTTGTAGTGGGTTAACAAATGAGGATATTTTAGTTTTAAAATTATTATATGATAATAACGTAATTGGAAAAAATATTTTTATTAAAATCTCTATTCCCTTTGCTCCTTCTATATGTATTGGATATATTATTACTTTATTATATGGAAATTTACTTTTTTATTTTATTTGATATTTAATGTGAAATTATGCTTTTAAATTATTTTTTATATCTTAAAAATGATGATAAAGGACAATTATCCCTTGAGTTATTATTTGTTTTTATTATTTGTATAATACTAATTGTTTCTTTAATAATGCCTTATATTAGTAGGGAATTTGATTATACCTCTGATGTTACTAATGCTTATCAAACTAAGGCAGAAATTTCTCAAATTGCTAATGGTATAAATTATGTATATTCTACAGGTAGTGGATCTAAAAGAACTATATTTGTTAACATGCCTGAAAATATGGAACTCATTATATATAGTCAAAATCATAAAGGGTATTTAAAAGGTGATTTATTATTATCTGATAATAGCACTAAAGATATTATAGTTGAAACAGACAATACAAATTTAAATTATAATTTATTCTTATCTAAAGGTTTTAATAAAGTTGTTGTTCAATGGAGGGATAACTCTTCAAATATGGAGATATATTTATTATAATTTTTTTTTTTAAATTTAACTCTATTAAAAATTTATAAATTATTGTTTTATTTTTTAAATTTTATACTAACTTTATTATCAAAAGATTTAATATATAATTAAAATATAAAATTATATAATAATTTTTAGAGTGTGAACTTATGGAAATCGTTTCTACTTCAATATATCTATTATTATATATTTTCTTATTAATTTTTATTTTTTCTATAGGTATTTTAAGTCCATATCTTACTAAAAAGGATATTGGCGGAATAATTCTTATAGGATTTATTATAGGTGCAGTAGGGGGACTTTTCTTCGTTACTCCTGCTTATGAAGATTTAGGTGAAGTTGTAGGTAGTATTTATTCAGTTTTCAGTTCTCAAGATGAATTAATTGATGTGGATATTACTTCTAATGGAGATATGGGACTGAATCAAGTATCGGATATCGCCAAATCTTTACCAGGTGTTCGTAATGTTACATCGTCAAACATTACGATTGAGACAGGTAATTTCTCATCATCGTGGAATCAATATGTGTCAGTAGCAATGAAAAATAATTTAGAATATTCTAATAATATTGATTCAGTTACTATAGATAATGAAGATGGATTAATATATATTGCTCTTAAAGGTAATCCTAATGTTGAACCAATGATAGATGAAATCAAGTCATTTTTGACAAGTTCTTATGATTTACCTACACTTTCTACTGTCACTAGAATTCAGGTTCATGCTGGTGCTCAGGATGTTGATAAGGTCAACCAGGAGTTAAAGGATAAAAATATTCCTTCATCTGATATAGAAGGACCTATACATGATATGATTAAAAAACAACATAAGAGTAATCCATCTGTTGAATATATTTCTCTTATTTCAGGTTTTATTGGTGTTATTTTTGCAATTTTAGGTCTTCTTGTTGATACCCTTTATAGTACTTGGAAGAAATTGTCTAATAAAAAACGTAAAAACCAATTAACTGTTAAACAAATTAAAGCGGAAAGAAAACGAGAGAGAAAACGTGCATTAAAAGAATCTAAACATAAAAAAGTTAATAATCCACAAAAGAATATTGGTAATAATAAAGATACTTAGTAAATCTATTAAACATTTATAAAATAACTTGTTTAAAAAACTTAGATTTCTATTCTTTTAATTATTTCATATTCTTTATATCTGAGGGTAATACATTTTTTTTATTTTTTTATTTTTTTTGGGAAATGGTATTTATGAATTCTGTCGTTTTATTTTCTGGTGGAAAAGACAGTACACTTGCTTTATATAAAGCATTAGAAAATGGTGATAATGTTCAGTATTTATTATCTATGGAAAGTAAAAATTCATCTAGTTATATGTTTCATGTTCCTAATATATCACTGACAGATTTAATAGCAGAAGCTATTAATATTCCTCATATTAAAGGGAAAACTAATGGTATTAAAGAAGATGAATTAGAGGATTTAAAAAGGGAATTAACATTTCTTAAAAAAAAGGGTGTTGAATGTATATATACTGGAGCATTATATTCCAATTATCAAAAATCTAGAATAGAAAAAATTGGTGAAGAATTATCTATGGATGTTATTTCTCCGTTCTGGCATGTAGATGAAGAAGAATATATGAAAATGATTGTTGATTTAGGATTTGATGTTATAATTTGTGGTGTTTCTGCTTATGGTTTGGATGAAAGCTTTTTAGGAAGGCATATTGATTATGATTTAATTGAAAAAATTAAAACTATTAGTCAAGATGTTCCTATTAACCTTGCTTTTGAAGGTGGGGAAGCTGAAACATTTGTTTTGGATGGCCCGATTTTTCAAAAAAGAATTAAAATTTTAAAAGCAGATATAGACTGGCATTTTGATAATGGAACATATATAATAACAGATGCAATATTAGTTGATAAGAATTAATTAAACTAATATTTACTTTCCTATTTTTTATTAAAAAATTACTTTTAACATAATAATCTTCTTTTTTTTAGAATTACTATTTTTTTTTTAAAAAAAAAGCAAATTTTTTAAGATATTATTCTATATTTTTTTTATATTATATTAACCATATTAAATTTAATATGTAAAATGTACTTATATAATAAAATTTATTAATACTTTATAACCAATTATTAAATATGATACCTAAAAACCATCCTAGATATCAATCCTTAGTATTAAGAGATAAAGTAAAAAATGCTTTTATGGAAGGATATTTAGCAGACACTGGAATGATAGCTCATGGAAGAGGAGAAACATTTGATTATTTAATCGGTGAAAAAACCGTTGATAGTGCGTATAATGCAATTGAAGCAGCAGTTGCAACTATCCTTCTTGCTAAACATCCAGTTTTATCAGTTAATGGAAATACAACAGCATTAGCATTAGATGAAATGATAGAACTTGCTAATGAAACTGATAGTCCAATAGAAATAAATTTATTCTATAGAACTGATGATAGAGTTGATAAAATAAGCCAATTGTTTAAAGATCATGGATATAATAATATTTTAGGATCTAATACTGATGATTTATACTATTTTGATAAAATCAAAAATCCTCGAGCTACTGCTAGTAAAAAAGGAATTTATATTGCTGATGTAATTTTAGTTCCTCTTGAAGATGGAGATCGTGCTGAATTATTAAAAACTGCTGGTAAAAAAATTATATGTATAGATTTAAATCCTTTATCTAGAACATCTCAAATGTCCGATATTTCAATTGTTGATAATGTGGTTAGAGCTATTCCTTTAATGACTAAAATTGCACGTGAATTTAAAAATAAAGATGAAGTCTTTCTTCAAAATATTATTGATAATTTTAATAATGAAGATAATCTTAAAGAATCCTTAAATTCATTTAAGATAATGAAATTATAATAAAAATTTATATTTAATAAAACAAAATATATAATATTAAATTAAAATCTCTGGAGAAATAGAGTTAAATGAAAGTAATAGGAATTTCAGGATTACCCGGTTCAGGAAAAAATTTAATATCAACTAAAGCTTCAGAAAAAGGTTTTATTGTTGTAAATATGGGTGATTGTGTTCGGGAAGAATCATTAAAACGTAATGAAGATTCAAGAGTTACAGCCGTTAAACTTAGAGAAGAATATGGGAAATATGTTGTAGCTAATTTAACTATTCAAAAGATTAAAGAATTAACTAGAAATATTGATGATTTATCTAATAAGGTTATAATTGTTGAAGGAATTAGAAGTCCATATGAAGTTAATTTATTTAAGTCTCATTTTGATGATTTTAAAATATTGTCAGTATTTTCATCTCCTCAAATAAGGTTTGAACGATTAAAACTAAGAAAACGTAAAGATGATTCAGTTGATTATAAAATATTTGAAAAACGTGACAATGATGAATTAGATTTTGGTATAGGAACTGTCATAGCTACATCTGATTTTTTAATTATTAATGAATCCTCTATAGAATCTTATGAAAATAAAATAGATAATTTTTTAAATAAAATAATTATTTAATAAGTTTTTTTTATGGGTTTTTATATTTTTATCATTTTTAAGTAAAGTTTATATATTATTAAATATAATATATCAATGGGTCTGATTTTAGATTTAGATGTGTAATTTACCACCACTACCACCCAAATTACATGTTTTTATTTAAAGTTGGGCTCTTTTTTTTAATAAGCTTTTTTTTAAGACTATTTTTGTATTGAATAGATGATTTAATTATGGAAATAATTATATACATTTATAGCAGCTTTTTTATTCATTTCATTTACTGTTAATAACTCTTCTACTGATGCTTTTCTAATATTATCAATTGTTTTAAATTCTTTTAACAGTGCTAACTTTCGTTTATTACCTATTCCTTGAATATTATCTAATTCTGATTCTGTAATTTTTTTTGATCTTAATTTTCTATGATATGTAACACCAAAACGATGTGCCTCATCTCTAACTCTTTGTAAAATATGTAATGATTCTTTGTTATGAGGTATTATAATTGGTTCATTAGATTGTGGTATAAATACTTCTTCAAATTCTTTTGCAAGCCCAATAAGTGGTATATCTTCCAGACCTAATTCTTTTAAAACTTCTACAGCTATATTTAATTGCCCTTTACCTCCATCAATAAGAACTAAATCTGGTTTTTTATATTCTTCTTCTCCTATTAAAGACTGAAATCTACGAGTTAATAATTCTCTCATCATACCATAATCATTAGGTCCTGGTGTTTCTAATTTAAATCTTTTATATTGTTTTTTATTAGGTTGACCATCAAAAAAACTGACTTTAGATCCTACTTGCAATGTTCCGGAAATATTACTTACATCATACCCTTCAATTACATGGGGAACGTTTTTTAATTTAAGATAGTTTTGAAGTTCAATTAAAGAACCTGTTACTTTTTCTTTTTGTTTTTTAATAATTTCCGCATTTTGTTGAGCCATTCGAATTAAACGTAATTTTTTTCCTTTTTGAGGAATTGTTATTTTTACTTTATTACCTCTTAAATCACTTAACCATTCACTTATTAAATCTATATCTTTTAAATTTTCTTCTATTATTATTTCTTTAGGTATATGCCGATTAATCCCATAAAATTGTTGTATAAAACTATATAAAATATCACTGACTTTTTGATTTTTAGTATTATCCATTAAATAATCTTCTTTTGATACAATTTTTCCATATCGAATGGATAATATAACTAATATAGTAGTATCATCATTTTCACAACTAGCTATAATGTCCTGGTCTATTTCATCATTTAATTCGACAAATTGTTTCACCATTACTTCTTCTATGGATTTTATCTGGTCTCTTATTACAGCTGCTTTTTCAAATTCCATATTATTTGAAGCGTCTTTCATGCTGTTTTTTAAATCTCTAATTATTTCATTATATTTTCCTTGGAAAAATAGATCTATTTTATTTATTATCTCTTTATATTCTTCTTTAGTGATAGACCCATTACAGGGTCCATAACATAAATCAATTTGACTGTTTAAACATGGCCCATCCATATTTTTACAAGTTCGTATTTTAAATAGTTGTTTTAAAAATTTAACAGTAGAACGTACTGATCCAACATCTGTAAAAGGTCCATAATAACTACCACTTTTTGTAATATTCCGTGTAATAATTAATCTTGGAAAATCTTCTTCAGTAATTTTTACATATGGGTATCTTTTATCATCTTTTAGACGAATATTATATTTAGGCCTATGTTTTTTAATTAAATTAGCTTCTAAAATTAATGCTTCTTTTTCTGATTCTGTAACAATATATTCTAAACTATGAAAGTGATTCATTAATATTCTTGTTTTAGGTCTATCAACTTTATCTTTAAAATAGGATTTGACTCTTTTTCTAAGTGATTTAGATTTTCCAACATAAATAATCTCCTCATGTATATCTTTCATAATATATACACCTGGTTTTAAAGGTAGATTATCTGGAGAATTTACTTTAGTAGCCATATTAATCATTATTTTTCTATATAAATCAGTATTAATTATTATATTTCAGTCAAATAATTAATAAATATTTTTTAATTAATTATTTTATATCTATTTAATATATATAATATTAATATTTTTACTATTTAATAAGTTTTTATTTAAATATAACAGAAATAATCATATATTGTTTAAAATAATTTAAATAAAGTGAAATTTTATCTTTAAATTTATTATATAAGTGACAAAACATTTATATATTATATAATAAAAAGATTATAATGATTTAAGTTTATCTTAAATCAATTGAAAAAATTATGGGAAATCATACATATTCACCCCCTTAAACGTATGTTTTTTTTCAAAAGTATATTAAACCTTTTTTATTCCCATAGTTTTTTCTTTCAATATTTATATTTTTATAAAATTTAATAAATTATATATTACATATATATGTCACATTCTTTTTTTCATGTTTTCTTTTCATTTTTTTAATATCAGAAAAAATCCTTTTTTTTCAAATTTTTATAGTGTATTTTTTGATCAGGCTATTTCTATATTAAACATAGCTGTAATCAATACTAATGGAAATGATGTTACTTTAGTTATTTCAACTAATGTTGTTGGTGACTTTAATATTACTGTAGGTCCAAATAGTGAAGTTAAATTCATTTATCAATCATTCACTTTAGAGAACTTTTATAGATTAGCTCCTGGAACTTACCAAGCTATTGTCAATTTTGATGGAAATCAAAATTATACTCCAATTACTATGGAACAAGAGTTTGTAATTCCTAGATCTAGTGATGATATTATTATTGTTACTAATAATATAACTGTAGGTAGCGATCTTATTGTAACAGTTTATGCTAAGTTTGATGGTCTCTTTAATGTAAATGTTGGTAATTATAAAACTGTTGTTAATATTACAGGTGGTGTAGGAAAAGTAACTATACCTAATTTAGCTGCAGGAACTTACAATGTTAATGTTAGTTATGTTAAAGATGAAAGTATTTATGCAAACAAAACTATTACTGTTTTAAAATTAAATACTAACATCGTAGCATCTAATTTAGTTAAATATTATCTTAATAATCAAAAATTAAGTATTACTTTAAAAGATGCTAAAGGTAATTTATTAGCTAATCAAGCTGTAACTCTTCAGATTGGTACTTCTAAACTTACCGCTAAAACTAATAATAAGGGTGTTGCTACATTTGCTGTTAATAATAAAGTAGGTAATTACAATGCTAAACTTTCATTTGCTGGAGATTCAAAATATAATCCTTCAACAAAATCAATTACCATTAAAGTAGTTAAACCTATTGTTAAACCAGTTAAATCTAGTGTAAAAAGAAACAGTTATTTACAAGTTTCCTTTAAAACTTATGATAAAAAAGTAATTAAAAATACAAAAGTTACTATTAAAATCAAAAGTAAAACTTATACTGTAAAAACCAATGCAAAAGGTATTGCTAAAGTAAAAGTTTCACTTCCTAAAGGAAAATATAGTGTAATTGCTGCTTTTAAAGATACTTCCGTCTATGGTAAAACTAAAACAACATTTAAAATTAGTGTATCTTAAGGAAAGATTTAATCTTTCCTATTTTATTTTTTTTAAATAATTTATTGCTTTATTTTTCAATAAATTATTAATATCTCAAATTTATTATTTTTTTAAAGTGAGATTTTATTTAGATTAAACCCTAATTATATTAATTTATGTTTTTTTTTTAAAATTAGTTTAAGATTAATCTGTGTATAGGGATTTAATAAAAGGAATAAATATTAATTAATTAACTGTTTTTAGAGAACTTGTAATGAAATTTTAACTTTTTAATTTAATATTTCCTTTATATACTTCTAAAATAGATTCTTTTAACATTATATCTATAACTGTTTTTATTTTTGATGAAGTTTTCTGAGTTGTGGATTTAAATCCAAAGTTATGTGCAACTTCTTTTATTATATTATCTATGGATAGAATTTCATTAAATGTTAAAACTAATTTAATATTTGCTGCGATTTCATCATTAGAAATATTATCAATCATAGGTTTTTCTCTTTTTCTGATTATAATTTCAAAATTAATATCGTTAGGATATAAAAATTCATCATTTTCTCTAATTAAACCATTATTTTTACCATATACTATAGCTTCTTCAATGGTTTTTTTAAGTTTTGAACTCATTCGTTTAATTTGTATATGATCTTTTATTCTTTTAGTGACGATTTTTTTATTAACAGGACCTTCAATCTTTACTATTTTAGTAATTTCCTCTGCAAGATATGATATTGGATTGTTATAAATTTCCTCTTGAGTTTTAAAATCAAAATCATTTGCTTCAATATATGGTGAAATATAATCTGTTATGTTTTTATTATTAGGTGAGGATATATTATTATCAGATTTTAAGGGATTATTTTCTTTATCTAAATTTTTATCTTCTAAATTTAAATCTTCTATAAAATTTTCTATTTCTTCTATCTCATTTTTGGTGAATTTAGAATTTTTTATCTTTTCTAGGTCTTCTGAATCTAAAAATGTGTCATCTGTATTATATATATCTATATTATTATTTATATCAGAATCACTGATGTATTCATCAAAAGGATTATCTGGGATATTATATTCAATCAAAGAATCTTTAACTTGATTTTCATTTAAATTTGAATTAATTGAGGTATCATTATATTGATTGGTCTTTTCTTCTTTATGATTATCATTATTTTTATGAATATTATGTGTTTGTTCAAAACTTTTTTCCATTTCATTTATATCTTGTGATATTTTATCAAATACCTGTGCAACTTCCTCTGGAGATGATTTTTCAATTTCTTGTAATGAATGGTTGATATATTCGAGTTCTTTTTTAACATCGGATATTTTATTCATTATAGCTTCATTTGAATTATTTTCATAAGTATTAGAACTCTTTAAAGAAGTATTTTTTCTTGAGGAGATGGTCTCATCATTAAAGTCTGTTTCATTTGAATTAGTAATATTTTTGATTTCATTATTATTTGTTGTTTTTATGTTACTATATGTATCTGTAATATTTTTGTTATCAAAATCTTTTATATTCTCTATTTTATTTTGAATATATAATTGATTTTTATCACTTAACTTATTATCATTTAAAATATTTAAATCATAATTATCATTTACTGCAGGGTTTGATTCATGTATTTTCATATATGTATTTAATGGATTATCTTCATCAGAATCTGTATCTATTAAAGTGTTAATAATTTTATCAAAATCTTCCTCAGTTATATCAAAATCATCCATATTATAATTTAAATTTATATTATCATTATTACTGTCCTTATTTAAATTATTTTCAATATTATGACCTAATATCTGTTTTATATTTTCTTTTTGGTCCATATCAGAAACTATTTTTTCGTCTGCTTCAACTTCAGGATTTATATTTTTATTATTAGTAACATATTCTACTAATTCTTCTCCCTCTTTTAATTCTCGGTCTATAGGAACTTCAACATATTCATATTCATCATCTGATGCAATGATTCTAAAATCATCTGAAGATTTAATATGGCTTGAATTATTATCAGAATCTTGAGTCTCTTGAGATTTAGAGGTTTTGTCAGATTTTTTTGATTTATTTTTCAGACTTTCTAAATGTTTTTTTGATTTCAATTTATTATCTGATTTTTTATTTTGATCTTCAGTTTTATAATCATTATTCTTAGAATCACTTTCTATACTACCAGATAAAGTTTTATTTTCATCCTCATCATGATTTGATTTTAGAGAAGATATTTTAGATTCTATATAAGAACCTATATTTTTAATTTTGTTAGTAGAAGAGCTTTTTTCTTCAATATTTTTATCTTGTTTTAAAGATTCTTTTGTGTTTTTTGAAGATTTATCATTTTCATTATTTTTTATATCCTCTTTAAGTTCTGAATCTATTTCACTTTTTAACTGATTAATCATTTCGTCATCAACTGAGATAACATCTTCTAATTCATTATCTTCATGTTCTGATTCCGAATTATTATTGGATTTATCTGATATTTTACGATTACTTTTAGAACCCTTTTCTCCATTGTGATTAATTTCTGTTGGTTCGGATCTAGTATATTCATCATCCTCTTTAATATTATCATTATCTTTAAGATCTTTATTTAAGTTGTCATTTTCTATTACAACTTCTATAGGAGAATCTATATCTGATTCATTATCTTCAGTTTGATTGTTTTCTTGTTCTTTTAGTTTCTCTTCTTTTTTTCTTTGCTCTTCTTCTTCAGCTTTTTTTATTGCTTCTAATCTTTTTTGTTTTTCAGCTTCCATTTTTTCTTTAAATTCACGTTCTTCTTTTTCACGACGAGCATCTTCTTTTATTGTTTCTTTTTTACTTTGTTCAATTGCTTTTATTAATTTTTCTTTGGAAACTTCCCGATTTCTATACCAATCTGTAGACCAAAGATGATACAATTTCCAATCTAATCCTTTAAGAACTTGTTCCCTAAGACGGTCTCTATCCCTTGCAACTTTACTGGAAGAATACATTTTTCCATCTGTAGTAATTCCTAAAAGATATCTACCAGGATTTTCATCATCAACAATAGCTAAATCTACTCTAAAACCTGCACATCCTATATGTTTATGGACTGCATATCCTTGATTAATAAGAAATGTGTAAATTGCTTCTTCAAATGGTTCTATAACGTCGTTAAAGGTAGGAATATTACCTATAGTTAAATTTTCAGCATATTCTAAAAATTCTTTAAGAGCTCTTACTCCAAATGGAGGATTTGCTGTTAAATGTATATCATGAGATCTAAAATTAGAAAATACTACACACTTTTCTTTTGCACGTGTAACAAGTACATTTAATCGTCTTTCCCCTCCGTCTTGGTTTAAAGGACCGAAGTTCAGTGACATTTTTCTATTTTGGTCAAATCCATAACCAACACTAATCAATATAACGTCACGTTCATCTCCTTGAATGGTTTCTAAATTTTTAACAAAGAATTTATCTTCTTTATTTTCTGAAAATAAAGGTTCAAGTTCTGGATGTAATCTTCTTTCTCTTTCAAGTTCTTCTAAAATAGCGTTCCTTTGAGCTACAGAAAAAGTTCCTACACCTAAACTTTTACTGTCCCCATATTTTTCAAAGTGTTCAAAGATAGCCTCCACAACTGACCGTGCTTCACCTTTATTGTGAGACCCTTCCCCTCTTTCATATATGGTATCAGGACAATATTTAAATTTTAATCCTAGTTCTGGATTATCATGTGATGGAGATGGATAAACGAGTAAATTATTATCATAAAATTCTCTATTGGAAACTGCAATTAATGATTCATGACGACTTCTATAATGCCATTTTAACATTTTAACTGGAAATGACATTTTACATAAATGTAAAATACTTTCCATATCTAATGCTCCAGCTACCTCTTCATGTGATTCTCCTTCTATGATTTGATCAAAAAATGAAGTAGGTGGTAATTGTTGTGTATCACCCATAACTACTGCAGTTTTACCTCTCATAAATGCACCTAATGCATCTTCTGGTTTAACTTGACTAGCTTCATCAAAAATAACAACATCAAACTGTAATTTTGGATTTGTTGGGTCTAAATATTGAGCAATAGATAATGGACTCATCATAAAAATAGGTTTTATTTGCTTTATAACTCCTCCAGCTTTTTCTATAAGCTTACGAACTGGTAAATGGCCGCTTTTTCTAGTAAATTCACCAGCTAAAATCCGTGCCTCTTCATTATCTGCTTGTCCATAAATTTTAGGTATTTTCTGATTTAATTTATTAAAAATTCTTTTTTGATTTAATTTTAATATTTTTTTGTCTAAATCTTTGAACTCTTTAATTCTATTTTCATGTAATTCTCCAACAAAAGCATTTAACTCAGGATTATCAATAAATAATCTATTAAGTAAACTATCTGCAAAATTACCTAATACTAATGGTTTAACTTCATCTATTTTGATTTGTCTTTTTTCTATAGTATTAATAAATATACTAGCTATATTATCTTTACAATCTTCTTTAGCTTGTAAATATTGACTCCATAAATGTAGAGAAGAGAAATGTCCATTCCATTTATTAAATTGTTTGACCCAATCATCAAATGGAACATCCTCTGCATTCATTTTAAATATTTGATGAGTATTAGGTTTTAATTTACTTTGAAGTTTATTAAGTTCTTTTTTAAAGTTTTCACCTTCACTAATAAAATCTTTTAATAATATTTTAATCGGCTCTACTTCAAAGTCATTGGTAATATAGTCATAAATTTTTTCTGTAAATATTTCAAGTTTTAATAGTCGTTTAACCTCAAACATCCATTTATAAATTTTTTTCAACTCTTTAGGAGATTGTGATAAATTCCATCCATTTGAAAAATATGCATAACCAGTTTCTTTTTCGCTTTCCATCAGCATAGCTAATTTCTGAAATTCTTGAACTTGTTTTAAATCATTTAAAACCTCAGAGTCTTTAGGAACTTTTCCTTTATAATATTTAGTAATTTCTTTTTTATTTGATTTAGAAAAGAGAGAAAATCTTTTATTTGATGATTCTTCAAATTCTTTAATTAATATATTTATATCTTCCAGTAGAATATCTTGGTCAAATTTCATCATTAAAGAATTTTCCATGTTTTGATAATATTCTAAATCATTAATTAGTTTGACAGCTCCTTTAGGATTATCCCAAGCAGGGGAATAAAGTATTTTCTTATCAATAATAGGGAAATCAGCATCTAAAAACTCTAAAGCTTTAAGTGTTTCATTATATTTTTTTAAATTAATTGGTTGTTTAATTCCGAATTTTTCCTCAACTAATTGTGCTTCAATTTTAAAATCATCTAATGCTCTAGATGAGTCGGTAATTAACATTTCAATTTCCCTTAAGTCACTTGGAAGTAAACTATTAGGAGAACAATAACTCCATGGATTTTGTTGATTAATAGTTCCATTTAACTCTGCTAAATTTTCAAGTAACAGAATCATATCATCTAAATCTTTCATAGTTAAATCTTCTGCATGGTCAAATCTAACTAAAGGTAAGATTTTAGATTGACTAGAGAAATATTCCTCTGCATATTCTTTTTTACCATATAAATCAAATGCAGATAATTGAACTGCATATAATGGTTTATGAATAAGTTGTGAATATTCATCTAATTGGACTTTTAAAGTTTCAAGTTTTCGGATAGTTCTATCAATATTTAATTCATTAAGATTTCTAACGTTTGTTGATTTTTGCAGTTCTTTTAAAAATTTTTTTCTTCGTGTTTTATGAGAATGTAATTCTAAGATAAATTTACCTAAACCTACAGCAGTTAATCTGCTTTTTACAACTTCAAGTGCAGCCATCTTTTCTGAAACAAATAACACTGTCTTATCTTCAGCAAGTAATTCTGCAATTAAGTTAACAATAGTTTGGGATTTACCTGTTCCAGGAGGACCTTCAACTACAAGATTACGGCCGGCTTTAACATCTTCAATAACAGCAATTTGAGATGAATCAGCATCTAAGACTTGGTACATATCTTTATAGCTAATTTTTTCATCTATTTCATCTTCTTTAAATTCATTTGTATCATTTACAGAAGGATCAAATATTGCTTGAATAAGAGGATGATTAGTCAAATCCACATTTTCTTCCCAACTTTGAGGATTTAAATCATTATACATAATAAATTTAGTAAATGAAAAGAATCCTAAAGCAACTTTATCTGTAACTTCCCATTTTTTCATTTGATGTACAGCTTCAGATATTTTTCCCATATATTGTTCTGGTGCTTCTATAAAACTCCCTGCTTCAAATTCAGGAATTATTATACCTTCCTCTGCTAGTTTAGTTTTAAGTGAAATATTAGTTTGTATATCTTCTCCTGTCCATGATATTGAGAAAGAATTACCTATTTGCTTTCTTTGCATACTAACAGGGATTAAAATTAAAGGAGCTAAATTAGTTTTTGTTGGTTTAGATTTATCAATCCATTTTAAAAAACCAATAGCTATATATAAAATATTATAACCTTGTTCATCAATCATTGTTTTTGACTGATTATTAATATAAAATAATTTTTTTTCAAGACCTTTTTCTGTTAAATTAATTTCCAATTTAGTATCATCATGAATAAAATTATTAAATGAAGGTTTTTTAAAACCAAATCTTGATGATTCTTCTTCAGCATTTTTTTCTTGGTTTGATATAAATTTCATTGATTTATTCTGAAGAACCAGATAACTATACATATTCTTTGGAGATTGATTAGATATTGTTAATGTTTGTGCACGGTCTTTAAAATTTAAAAGTTGATTTCTAAGTGTTAAATCAAGAAGATTTTTTCGTAAATCTTTAAACTCCTTTTCTATTTTATTAGATGATGGTTTTTTAGAATTATCTCCTTTGAACATAATAATTACTCACAATTATATTAAATTTTATAAAAATATTTTATAATCTAATAATTTCATATAATTAATTAGAAGCAATGAAATTATATAATATTGTAATTTATTATATTTAATATATTTAATAAAGTTTTCTAATTCTTAAAATTTTAAATAAGTTTATGATTTTTTTTAAAGTTAAAAAATAAGTTTTTAAGTTAAATTAAATTAAAAAAATTTTATAGTAATAGTATATTTAAATTTAAAATTATTTTCTAATAAGAATTTTAAATTAATTTTAATTTTAAATGATAAAAAACGAATAATGTTGTTAAAAATATAATTAACAACTAAATTTGATTATTGCTAATAAAACTATTGATTACCAATTTTCTCAATTGCTTTAACAATTAATTCAATAGTATTTTCAATATCTTCAGCACTTGCTACACCACATGGGGTGTGAATATATCTTGTAGGTACTGATATTACACCAGTTGGAATACCTTCTCTTTGAAGGTGAATAGAGGTTCCATCAGTAGTTCCACCATCACTTACTTCTAATTGGTAAGGTATATCATTTTCATCACCTGCGGAAATAAATAAATCTTTAACCTTTTTAGGTGTCATTAATCCTCTTCCACCTGCATCTATAATGATAATTGTTGGCCCATCATCCATTTTACTAGATGCTTTGTCTGGTTCCATTCCAGGATGATCACCAGATACAGTTGTATCTAATGCGACAGCCAAATCAGGATTTAATTTATAAGCAGCAACTCTAGCTCCTTTAAGCCCAACTTCTTCTTGAACTGTTCCAACTCCATAAACAGTTGCATCAGTATTAACTCTTTTAAGTACTTCCATAAGCACATAACATCCAGCACGGTTATCAATAGCTTTACCCATAAATCTGTTGTGAGGATATTCAGCAAATACTGTATTAAATGAAATTGGATCTCCAACAGAAACCATGTTTTCTGCATCTTCTTTATCCTTTGCACCTATATCAATAAACATTTTATCATATGGTACAACCTTATTTTTTTCTTCAACAGTTGTAGCGTGAGGAGGTTTTGAACCAATTGCTCCTATCACATCTCCTTTAGAGCTATGTATTGTAACTGTTTGATTATGTAACATTTGGTCATTTATACCACCAATTTTTGTAAATCTTATAAAACCATTATCATCTATATAACGAACCATTAAACCAATTTCATCCATATGACTTGCTAACATTATTGATGGTTTATTGTCTTTACCTTTTTTAGTACATATCATATTTCCCATATGATCTTTTTCAATTGAATCTACAACATTTTCTAATTCACGTTGAATAATATTTGCTATATCTGATTCATAACTTGAAATACTGTTAGTTTGACATAATTCTCTCATAAGATCCATATTAAAATATTTATCTGCTTTTGATTTTCCTTCATCTTTTGTCATGTAAATCACTTTAATTATATTAAGAATGCTTAATATTTTTTATTATTATACTATAAAAATTTTTTTAATATTTTTATAATTAGTTTCATACTTATTGACTAAATAATTATTTTATTAATCTTTTATAAATCTAATTTAATGTTTTCAATTAATGTATGATAAATAGTGTAAATGGTATAATTACTACTATATTTTTTATTATTTTTCTTAAAAAATCATATTTACAAATAAATTTAAATTATTATTTATAATAATTTTTAGTAGAATTTCAGGAATTTTAATTTGTATGATTAAATTATAGCTTTTCTTTTGATTTTTCAGTTTTTTCAGTTAATGCTTTAAATCCTATTGGTACCGTACTATATTTTGTACCTGCTGCTGCAATTACATCCCATACTTTATTTGATACAAAAGATTTAGGTTTCCATGGATTATTTTCATCTTGACCTACTAAAAATACTTCATCTACTATTTCTTTATCTAGTAAATACATTAATATTCCACTTACAACTCCACCATCTTGACCATTAATACTATTTGATTTTACAGCTAATATATCTAAATATTCGCCAAATGGTTTAGAATCTATATCTTCAGGTAATAGATCTGTACTAACATAGGTTCTAGGACATGCATAGTAACATCCATGACAATCTTCTTCACATTCTCCATATGCTTGAGGTTTTCTATCATTTATTTGAATGATATTAGATTTACATACATATTCACATGCTCCACATAGTACACATCCACCTACACTTATAACATCAGCTTCTAGATTACTAAATTGACAATTTTTGGATTGATTATGAAGAGTTTTTTCACTTACATGTCTTTGTGAAAGTACTTGTCTTGCTACTCTTTCTCTAGATTCTATATTTTTTTGATTTGTTCTAATTTTTTTATTTGCAATTGATTTAAGTAGTTTAAGGCCTTTTTCACTTAACTCTTCACATTTTATTAATTTATTTTCTTTTAGTTCATTTATTATTTTTTGACCTTTTTCTGTTCTTACAATTACAGTAGAGTATCCATCTGGTGAACCTACAGAACCGACTGATATATCTGATAGATCTGATGTATAATCGGTACAGATTTGACAGTTTTTACGTGTGAAAACATTAGTTTCAGCTATTGGAATAGAAAACTCATTACCGTTAATTAGATTTACTAAAAATTTACCTTTATCAATTCTAAATTCTTTTATCTCATACATTTCTATATTATTTTGATTTAAGAATTTTTCAAGGTATGTATATGAAAAGTTCTCCATACAGAATAATCCTACTTTAATATCTATTGGTGAACCTCCAGTTATCTCACTATATTTGTTAATTTTTGTAGCGGCTAATATTTGGCATGGAGTTCCTACCATTGCGGTTTTTATTTGATTCATTAAAATCACCTTAAAATAAATATTATATTTTGATATTTGCTGTTTTAGATTCCTTTTTATTATTTTCTATTAATCTTTTTTTTAAAACTAAATTTAATAATATATATCTTTTATTTTTAAAACAAAATATGATTTAAATTAGTAAATTATTATATAAGGAATAATATTTTATTAATAATATTTTTTTCATATGATTATTTAAAACTTATTAAATATGTATACAATAAAGCAATTTTTTTGTGAAAAATTTTAAAATTGAATAAATTTTATATTTAAAAAATTATTATTTTTGAATAATATTTAATTTATTTTATATATTATTTCAAAAATTTTTTATAAAAAAGTTTAATATTTTTTATTTTTTCTAATCATATAACTAATTGAAAAAACTATCATTTTTTTCGGAAAATATCTTCCACCATACTTTTTTTCTTATAATTTTGCTTAAAATAGATATGCTAATATGTTATATTCAATTAAATTATTTTTAATAATAAATTTTTTCTATATTAAAAATGTCCATTTATTAGTTCCCTAATAAGATTAAATTAGTTTAGTAATTTAGTTTATCATTTATTTCTTCATAAATTTGTAAAAATATACGTGCAAGAGAGGTAATATCTAATTGATTATGTTTAATAATTGGTATTAATGGTCCAATCTTACCAGTTTCTACATATGTTTTATAATAACCAGGTATATATTGACCTGGTACATCATTAAGCCTTTCAAATTTACATATATAACTTTCTACACTTTGAAGTTTGCAATTTTTCAGTTTATTACGGTATAGATATCTTGAATTATATAATAAATCATAATTTAAATGTTTAGAATACTTAATATTAAAATAATCTGCTCTATTTCTAATAAAGGGAATATCAAAACGAGCTCCATTATATGATACATGAACAGAATCAGAATCTAATGTAGATAAATATGCTTCAATAATAGCTGGTTCTTCTTTACCACACCTTTGAAGAAATTGTTTAGTTATAATTTTATTTTTCTTTATAGTACTAACACCAATAAGGATAATAGGAACATTAGATAAACCCATAGTCTCAATATCCATAAATTTAAGATTTTCTACTTCAATTTCTGAAGCAGCCATCATAGTATTATATTTAAGTCCTTGTTTATTAAGTATTTTTAAATATTCAAATAAACTATAAAAATTTGCTGATTCAATTTTTTCATTAATTTTTTTTGCACTTTTAGAATAAATTGGATGATTTTCTAATTGATCAATATTATTATATCCTTGAGTTTTAAGAATATTTTCTTTATGAGGACCGATTCCATCTAATAATTTTAAATCACACTTTAAAATTTCTTTAATATTATTCTCTTTAATTTTAAAATCTATTTTTTCGGTATTGATAATTTCAAGTGTTTCTCCATAACTAGTATTAATAGTTTTTACAGTAGGAAAATCTTCGAATTTTTTATCCTCATATTTTAATAGTAAATCTTTTTTTAGGGTTTCATAATAATTTGATAATGAAGAGGTTTGATTATTTAAATTTCCTTTTATGGAACCACCTTTATTATATTTATTATTAAAATCCATATTAGAGTCATCATATGATTTTAATAATGTTTTTTTCAAATATATTTCCATATCCTCTTCTTTAGACATATTATCACATAAAAAGTTATTTATTAAAATTATGTTTTTTATTATTATAAAGATTATTAAATTATCTTTATTATTTAATTTATAGAATATTTTTATCAAAAATAATAAATATTATTCTAACATATTTTTATTATAGAATCAATAAATTTCTTAGGAATAATATGAAAACTATTTATAAAGAATTTACTATCCAAAATACTATTATAGGTCCAATTACAATTGTTTTTTATAAGCAAAAGGATTTGTTAATAAAACAGATTATTTTATCTAATTCTAATTTTACTTCAACTGAAATAGCATATGCAAAATACGAACGTTTAAGTAATTGTCCTTTAAATCTCTTAAATCCCTATCTTAAAGATCTTATTAATAATATTGAGAAATATTTAAATGGAGAAGATATAGACTTTTCTTTAGAGTATTTGGATTTTTCAAATTTAACTGAATTTCAACTAGAGGTTCTTTTATATGAATATAATACTAAAAGAGGAACAGTAAATACATATGGTCAATTAGCTTATATGATAAACAGACCTAAATCATACAGGGCTGTTGGAAATGTTTTGAGTCGAAATCCTTTTCCTATTATAATACCTTGTCATAGAACAGTTAGAAAAGATTGGACTATTGGGGGATTTAATGGTAATTCTTATGGTGATGCATCAAAAGAAATTCTTTTAGGATTAGAAGGAATTGAAATTAAACAAAAGAAAATTATATGTGAAAGTAATATTATCTCACTTAATAAAAATTTACAAACTAAATTATTATAAATAGTAAATTATAAATTAAAGTTTATTAAAATATTTATTAAAAAATAGGTATAATTATGAATTTTTATGAAACTACATTTTATGGACTTTTATCATATTGTTTTGTTTATATTTCTTCTATCTTAACAACCAATATATTTCATTTTTCTTTAAAGTTTTATAATATTTATATGCCCATATGGATTATATTCTGGGCTTTTGTATTTGGGATTATATGTATAAGGACTCTAAATGATAATGAAATTTACCATGGATTCATTGTGGGATTGTATTTTGCAGTATTATCTATTATTCTTGATATATTATATATCCTCTTTATACATTATATTGATATATCCACTTATTTAACACGCATATCCTATTTCTACATATTTTATCCTATTATAATGACAGGTCTGGGTTATTTAGCTAATTTTGAAGTTCAATTAAAATAAATATTTTTTTATTCAATTAATTTATTAAAAATATATCAAGTGAAATTATGGCTGGAAAAAATGAATGGGATAGTACATTAACTTTTATGCTTGCTATGATTGGTTCTGCAGTAGGTTTAGGTAATATTTGGCGTTTTCCGTATATAGCATATTCACATGGAGGTAGTAATTTCATATTACCTTATTTAGTTGCTATTATAACCGTGGGAATACCATTTATTTATGTTGAATATGGTGTAGGTTATAAATATAAAGCTAGTTTAAGTAAAATTTTAAAACAATTTAATGAAAAATTTGAATTTATTGGATGGTTTATATTAGCCATACCTTATTTAATTCTAACCTATTATGCATGTATTATTGGATGGAATATAATATACCTTATTTTAAGTTTTTCTAAAGGTTGGGGAACTGATACAGAAACATTTTTCTCTCAAACATTATTACATTCTACAAGTAATCCTATGGGTATATGTTATATTGTTCTACCTATATTTATAAGTGTTATAGTAGTTTGGTTGTTAATATGGTCCATTTCCCGTTTAGATATAAATGAAGGTCTTGGAAAGGTATGTAAAATTTTAATTCCTTTATTATTTATTATTATGATTGGAATTGTTCTTTATTCATATACTTTACCTGGAGCATCTATTGGTATTTATGATTTATTTGCTCCTCCTAATAATTTAAACTCATTTATTCACACGTATTTTAATATTGATTTATGGTTAGATGCATTTGGCCAAATTGTCTTTTCACTTAGTTTAGGTCTTTGTATTATGTTAACTTATGCAAGCTATTTATCTAAAAATGAAAATTTAATTAAAAACGGATTGATTGTTGCTTTAGCAAATTGTAGTTTTGAATTATTTACAGCTACAGGAATATTCTCTATTCTCGGATTTATGAGTCTTAAAGAACATGTTCCAGTTAACAACCTAATACAAGATGGAGCAGGTCTTGCTTTTATAGCACTTCCTAAAGTTTTTAATGTAATGGGTATTGCAGGATATGTGATAGGTCCTTTATTTTTTATTTGTTTATTTTTTGCAGCATTTACATCTGCATTAGCATTAGTAGAACCTCTTTCATCAGCATTAATAGATAAATTTAATATTTCTCGTAAAAAAGCTACGACTCTTATTTGTGGTATTGGATTTTTAATTTCCATAATTTTTACTTCAAGTTATGGTGTAGATTTACTTACCTACTTTGATCAGTTCTTAAATCAATTTGGACTTTTATTAACTATTATATTAGAATGTGTAATTTTTGCTTGGATTTATAAAATAGAAGATATTATAGAAATTCTTAATAAGAATTCTAATATTAAATTAGGAAGAAAATGGAAATTCATAATAAAATACTTTATACCTATAATTGTTGGAGTTTTATGGATAAATGGTAATTTCGATACTTTTATAACAAATAATCATATGCAAACTATTATTCAATTAATTATATTTGCTACTATTATAATTATACCTCTAATATTAACTAAAATGTCTCCACGATCCAAAAAGTATTAGATACTTAATAATAGTAATATGATTATGTGTTTATGTAAATAATTAAAAATATAATTTTAAATAATATTATCTTTATATTTAATATTAAATTGTATAAAATGGAGGATAAAATGGTAGAAAATAATACACATGCTCATCATGGCCATCATGGTAATGGAAATATGAGTGAAGAAGAGCAAAAAGCTAGAATTCAACAAGAAATCAATATAGCTAATAATATGTCTCATATTAAACATAAAATTGTAGTAATGAGTGGTAAAGGAGGAGTAGGAAAATCTACTGTTGCTGCTAATTTAGCTGAAACATTTAATAAAATGGGATATAATACAGGTATACTAGATGTAGATATACATGGTCCTAATATACCAAAATTATTTGGTAAAGAAGGAGAAGTATTAGGAATTGATGAAGAAAAAATTTTACCTGTTATGAGTGAAGATGGTGTAGCTATTATGAGTATGGGATTTTTACTAGATTCTCAAGATACGCCTATTATTTGGCGAGGTCCCCAAAAAACAGGTGTAATCAGGCAATTTATATCAGATGTTAAATGGGGTAATCTTGATGTTTTAATTATAGATAATCCTCCCGGAACAGGTGATGAACCTTTAACTGTTTTACAAACAATTCCTGATGTTGATGCTGTAGTTATGGTGACAACTCCTAATTCTTTATCACAAGAAGATGTATTAAAATGTGTTACAATGACTAAAAAAATGAAAATATCTAATATAGGACTAATAGAAAATATGGCTTACTTTATATGTCCTCATTGTGAAGAAAAATTAAATATATTCGGCGAAAGTCAAGGAGATAAATTTGCAGAATTAATGTCTATAGAGTTTTTAGGTAGTATTCCTTTAACAGAGGATGTAGCTAAAGCAGTAGATAATGATACGATTATTTCTGCAAAAGATGAAAAACATATAGTATCTAAAGAATTTAAATCTATTGTTAGTAAAATTGAAAAAAGTTTTTTAAACAAGCAATAATTTAAACAATTTCTTTTAATTAATCTTTTTTATTTTTTATTTAATATAATTAATAGAAAGACAGATAATACTTTCTACTTATAATTTATGATTTCTATTTTTTTTCTTCTTTATTTTATTTAAAAAAATATCATTTTATATTAATGTTTACTATTTCTAATTTTTTTCACTGCTTTTTAAATTAAGTTGATTATTATTTTAACTAATAACATTCAGTCAATTTTAATAGATTAATCTATTATTTTCATTAATATTTTTATGATTTGAAATGATTATTATCAATTTTTAGATTTACTATGTTATTGATTATAATTTATTTAAATTTCTATTCAATTCTATAAAAATTTTAAACTTAACTTTAATTTAATGAAGATTTTATAAATTTTTTCTAATTAAAAGTATTTATATTATATTAAATATATAAAACAATAAGAATATGGAAACCGTATTCCTATATAAAAAAATTAATTTTAAGGGAGATATTTTATGTCCTATGTAGATGAAGTTATTGCTAAAATTACTAAAGAAAATCCAGGTGAACCTGAATTTCACCAAACTTTAAATGAGGTATTAAAATCTATTGAAGTAGCAGTTGAAGAAAATGAAGATATTTATAGACAAGATGGGCTACTTGAAAGATTAGCTAATCCTGAAAGACAAATTAAATTTAGAATTCCTTGGGTAGATGATGAAGGACAAGTTCAAGTCAATACAGGTTACAGGGTACAATTTAATAGTGCACTTGGACCATACAAAGGTGGTCTCCGTTTCCACCCGTCAGTTAACTTGGGAATTATTAAATTTTTAGGTTTTGAACAAATTTTCAAAAACTCATTAACTGGACTTCCAATAGGTGGAGGTAAAGGTGGTTCTGATTTTGATCCTAAAGGCAAATCAGACCGTGAAGTTATGAAATTCTGTCAAAGTTTTATGAGTGAATTATATAGACACATTGGTGCAGATCAGGATGTACCTGCAGGAGATATTGGTGTAGGTGGAAGAGAAATCGGATACTTATATGGACAATATAAAAGAATAACTAAAAATTATGAAGGAGTATTAACTGGTAAAGGTTTAACTTTCGGTGGATCATTAGCAAGAACTGAAGCTACTGGATATGGATTATTATACTTTACTAACGAAATTTTAAAAGCAAACAATGAAACCATGGAAGGAAAAGATATTATTGTATCTGGTTCAGGAAATGTAGCTATTTATGCTATAGAAAAAGCTAAACAATTAGGTGGAAATCCTATTACCGCTACAGATTCTACTGGTTGGGTATATGATTCTGAAGGTATTGATTTAGAATTACTTAAAGAAATAAAAGAAATCAAACGAGGAAGAATGTCTGATTATGCAGCTGAAAGATCATCTGCAGAATATCATGAAGGTAAAGGTGTATGGTCTGTTAAAGGAGATATTGCTCTTCCTTGTGCTACTCAAAATGAGTTAACTATTGATGATGCTAAAGCATTAGTAGATAATGGAGTAATATGTGTCTCTGAAGGTGCTAATATGCCTACTACTCTTGATGCTACAGATTATTTAATGGATAATGATGTATTATTCGGTCCTGCAAAAGCTGCAAATGCTGGTGGAGTAGCTGTTTCTGCACTTGAAATGAGTCAAAATTCAGAAAGATTACACTGGACCTTTGATGAAGTTGATAACAGACTTCAAAATATTATGAAAGATATATTTATTCAATGTAATTCTGCTTCTAAAAGATTTGATGCAGAGAAAAACTATGTTATGGGTGCTAACATAGCTGGTTTCGAACGTGTTGCAGAAGCTATGCAAGCTCAAGGAATCGTTTAGATTCCTTTATATTTTTCACTTTTTTTTATTTTTTCATTACTAATTTTTAAATATAATATATTTAGCTATTTATTTTATAATCTAAAGATATACAATCTATATCCCTAATAGAATTTTTATTAAATTTAGCAATTCATTAATATTATTGATTTAATGGATAATTTAATTTAAATTAATAATATACTATTTTAATATATGATAAAAAAATATTTAATTCTCATATCTATATTAATTTATTAATATAATATTTAGAAAAAGAATTTAGAAAAAAATTTTATAGAAGTTTAATCAAAAAATAGTTTTTTAAAAAATAAATAGGATGTTCGTTAAAAAACGAACATAAAAGATTGTTTAAGTAATACTTTCGATTCCTTTAGTAGCAAGTAATCTTGCAAAGGATCCTTTTGGTTTCATGAGGATAAAACCTTTGTTGTACTGGTCTAAAGCTGTTTGTATCATTTTACTCTTTTTATCAGGGTCTTTAGCGGCTTGAGATAATGCTTTTACAAGAACCATTACAGCATCTCCTCTTGACATAGTACCTGAAACATCTGCATGACTACCGGAATATCCACTATATGCATCATTTTCACGGATAATATCTTCTGCTGAAAGATTAGTTTCCACCCCATCAACTTTTAAAGGTGCAACGGAATTAATAACTGCATCTACTGCATCATTGTATACAACAACCACTGCATCTGCTTGCAATCCAGTGTTTGCAGCAACAATTTCTTTAGCATAATCCATTCCTACATCAGTACCAAACCATAAACTATCGTGAAGACGTAAATTACCACCTATATTACTTGGAGCTGCAACTGAAGGATGTTCTTTTCCTCCTGGATAAATAGGAGTATAATTTTTAATATGACCATTTTTCAAATGAATCATAAATGCCATATCTACAGCACCATTAGGTTGTTCATATTTATCACCAGCTAATACCAATACATTACTATCTTCATCAGTTAAGTCTGCGCCGCCAAAAAATGTACCGCCTATAACAAATGCTATCCAAATAATAGTCAAAGCGACGATACCAATAACAAGTTTGTTACGTCTTTGCATTTTATCACTTTCCATTTTATAGAAATAAATATATTATTTTAATTCTTATCTATATTAACTATTTATAAGTATATTTTACTATAATAAATTCTAAATTTTAGGTAACTTTCCCATATTTTGAATTTAATATTAAAGTATTATAACTTATAATTATTTAATATTATATTTTATTATTTTTATACTTTGTTAAATTTTGATATTATTTTAAAATTTTTTAAACTTTTATTAACAATCAAAATAATATATTATTACTAATAAATGTCTATTTAAATTTATCTTTAAATAAAATACTTAATTAGATATTTTTTTATAAAAATTTAAATTTGTATTTATTTTAATACTATTTTATTAATATATTATATTCTATTTCCATAAAATTATATATTAAATTAAAGATATTAAAATTATTATTTTTTTCATTGAATGATTAAGTGAGAATATGGAGTTAATAGATATTGGATTAAATTTAATGCATAAATCTTATAATAAAGACCGTAGGGAAATAATCCTTAATGGAGATAAAGTAGGAGTTAAAAAAGCTATTATTACTGGAACAAGTATTAAATCAAGTATAGAAGCATTAGATTATGCATCTAATTACCCGGGTGTTTTATATTCTACTGCTGGTGTACATCCACATGATGCTAAAACATGTGATGATAATACTATAAATATTTTAAAAGATTTAGCTCAAAATGAATCTGTTGTTGCAATAGGGGAATGTGGTCTTGATTATAATAGAAACTTTTCCCCACAAAATATTCAAAGAGAATGGTTTAAAAAACAATTAGAATTAGCTGATACACTCCAAATGCCTGTTTTTTTACATGATAGAGAATCTTATTCTGATTTTTCTAAAATTCTTCGACAATTTCCAGATGTAGCTGAAAAATCTGTTGTACATTGTTTTACTGGAGATAAATATGAGGTTGAAGATTATCTTTCTCTTGGATGTTATATAGGTGTAACAGGTTGGATATGTGATGAACGTCGTGGTGATGAATTAAGAGAAGCTGTAAAACATATTCCTCCCGAAAGATTAATGATAGAAACAGATGGTCCTTTTCTTATACCTAGAGATTTAAAACCTAAACCTAAAAAGCATAGAAATGAACCTAAATATTTACCTCATATTCTAAATAGAATAGCTTATGAAATGAATATTGATTGTGAAGTACTTGCAACTCAGGTTACTAAAAACACTAAGGAATTTTTTAATATTTAAATATTAGAAACTAATTTTTATTAAAATTTCTTTGAGCCTTCTTTTCATGAATATATTCTTTCAAATTTTTCTTTATTAATCTGTTAATAATAAATATTTTAGCCCATATGTATCCCATTATGGATCCTAAGAAACTTCCAAGTATTATACCTGCATATATTCCATTTAAACCCCATCCTAATATAATACCAAATAAATATGCAAATATTAAAATTAGTAAAAATGATCTAATGATAGTGAGTATTAAACAATATAACCCTTTACCAATTGCTTCAAATAGTGCAGATGACATTATTCCAATAGGAATTAATAGAACATATAAACTTAATAAACGTATCGTTGATGCAATTTGAGGTGCTAATCCTGCACTTTCACTGGAATAACTAAAGATAGTTGCAATTTGTGATGAAAATATAATCATTATAATTGTTGCTATTAATGATAATAGAAAACCTATTTTAATAGAAAAAGAATGTGCAGTTTTCAGGTTTTCATAATTTTTAGCACCATATGCAACACCTGCAACTGTTACAAGTGCTGTTGCTATAGCATTTAATGGTATAGCTGTAACATTAATTATTTGCATTGAAGTTGTAAATACTGCTACTGATATATGATTAGACACTTGCATTATTAATAAATTTATTGATAAAGCAAATATTGAACTTATTGTTGTTTCTAAGGTAGCAGGGATTGCAAGGCTTAAAATTTCTTTTATAATATTTAAATCTAATTTGAAATCTTTATATGTTAATTCAAGATAATTGTCCTTTTTAATCCACAACCAATAAGCCATTATACTACATGAAACTGTAACTGATAATACTGTTGCTAGTGCAGCACCTTTTATTCCTAATTTAAATGTATAAATAAAAATAGGATCTAATATTATATCTAATATTGAACTTAAAAAAACGGCTCGTGTTGCTCTTTTTACATTACCTTCAGCTCTAAAAAAAGATGATCCAATACTTGAGTATATAAATACAAATATAAAAATAAATATAATAAAACTATAATCCATTGCATAGTTAAGAACGTTTCCTGCTCCTATCAATATTAAAATAGGTTTCATAAAAAACAGAATTAATAAAGCAGGAATAATAGATAATATTCCTCCTAATAAAATTGCATGAAGACCTACATTATTTGCATGTTCATGGTCATTAGCACCAATACTTCTAGAAATTAATGAGCTTGCACCTGCACCAATACCAGTTCCAATACTTACTAAAATCATATATATTGGGCCTACAAAAGCAATTGCAGAAAGTGCGCCAGGACCTAAACCAGCTACCCATACAGTATCAACTAAATTATAAGTGAATGAGATAATTAATGTAATCCAAATAGGAATGCTCAATTTTATTATAGCTTTTTTAGGCTCTCCCGTTATTAGTTCAATATTTTTATTATCCATTATCTCACTTAAATCTATTTTTTTATTATTTAATATTTATAAATATTCCTTTTCTTATTTAATTTTATTTAAAATAATTTGGTATTTACTATTTTATATAGATTAATATTGGCATGTGTTTTAAATTATTTATTTAAATATTTATTTTTTTTATCTAGAAAACTTCATCAGATTTTTTACATAAAAAGTCAATTTCACTACCATTAAGTTTTCCTAGTGTAACTGAATATCCTCTTTTTACAAGTTCTAAATATACAATATTTTCAATTATATAACCTCTGCTAATAAGGACAAAAGAGGAAAAAAGAGTCAAATATTCCTCCGGTAATCCTCTAATAAATTGTAAAAATAATAATGGGTCGATTAAAATGTTAATAATTTCACTTCCATAATATTTTTGATAAAATACATATTATTTATGAAATTTATTTAATATATACTTCTTTAATTCCTTGATTCAAAGAATTTAAATATAATTGGATAAATTATAATTACAAAAACCATTATTATAAAGTATTGTAAAAATCCTCCAAGATGTGTTTCTCCTATTAATGGTAAAATCACATTAATAATAAATTGCAAACCGATAAATCCACATATAAACCTTAACACTTTTGTTTCAAGTGTTCCATCAGTTGTAAATTTAATGAATCTTCTTTCTATAGGCCAGCTAAAAAAGATACCAACTGCAAATCCTGCATATTTAAATGTATCTATTGTTAATATTACAGGGTCTACTATTAATTTTCCTGCAGCATCATAATCTAGAGGATATGACTTGACCATGGCAAATATGACTACTAAAATTGAAATTATAATACCTACTACAGAAATAATGATATCTAAATTAGGATTATTATCTAGTTTATCAAATAATTTAGAAAATATAAATAATACAATCAATGTAAAGATGATTGCAAAAATCACATCCAATACTGAATGCACGCCTAAGTAATTACGGCTGAATCCTACAAGTAATAAGCATATAATTAAAACAATACTTAATCCTTTAGAAAGTTTTCCCTTTAACACAGTTCCTGCAAAAAAAGTTGTAGCATTTGTAGTATGTCCACTTGGAAACGAATATCCTGTTGCAGTAGGAATTGCTTCTTTAACAGGATGGACTCTGGAATCTAATATCCATGGTCGATATACACATGCAAGAATCTTTAAAAATCCATTAACTAAATATGCACCTGCCTGTGATATAAGTAGAAATTCTCCTAGTTTTTTATCTAAACACCAATATACTATAGTTATTAATATTAAAATTGGAAAATCTTCTCCAAATATTGAACAAAAAAGGAAAAAGGAGTTGAATATTCCTCCAGTAAGTTCTCTTATAAATTGTAAAAATAATAATGGGTCGATTAAAATATTCATATTATCACCAATATTATAATATAATTAGATATTTAAGATATTAAATTATATTGCATTTATTTTTAAAATGACTAAAGAATATTATACATGAGAAATATCAGTATAATCAGATATCTCACTATTAAATGTAGTTAAATCATTAATGTTTAAATCATGTACATCAGTATGTGAAGTTATTCTTGCAAATGTTTTAAGCTCTTCTGTTGAAACATTAAGATAATTTTCAACTCTTTTAGCTGCTGCTTCAATATGGTAATTTTGCCTTAATTTATCATCTTGTGTTGCAACACCTACAGGACAATTACCAGTATGGCATATTTTATATTGTTGACAAGCTGATGCTATTAATGCAGCGGTTCCAATAGCTATTGCATCTGCACCCATAGCTAATGCTTTTGCAAAATCAGAAGAAACTCTAAAACCACCAGTAATATTTAATGTAATATCACTATTATTTTCATCTAAGAATTTACGAGCCCTACTTAATGCATATATTGTTGGAACTGAAGTAGAATCACGTATAAGTCTTGGACTAGCACCAGTAGATCCTCCTCTTCCATCGATTGTTACAAAATCTGCTTTAGAATCTAGGACATATTCAAGGTCATCTTCGATTTTACCTGCAGCCATTTTTATTCCTATAGGTCTACCTTCAGAGCTTTTTCTAAGGTAAGTTACAAGGTCTTTTAAATCATCGTTAGAATTAATTTCAGGAATATTTGCAGGTGAATGTATATCTTCACCTACAGGTTTACCTCTTATTTTTGCAATTTCCTCTGTAACCTTTTCACCTTGAAGCTGGCCGCCAAGACCCGGTTTAGTTGATTGACCTATTTTTATTTCAATAGCATCTGAACTTTTAAGATTTTCTTCTGTAACAGAGTATTTATTTGGAACATATTCGAAGATATATTTATATGCATTTTCCTTTTCTTCTGGTAATATTCCTCCTTCACCACTACATTGAGCAGTTTTTACACTTGCTGATGCTTTAGCAAGAGAAATTTTATTTTCTCTAGATAATGCACCAAATGACATATGTGTAATATAGATTGGTGTTTCTATTATTAGTGGTTTTTTAGCATTTTTTCCAATAATTGTTTGAGTATTTACATCTACATCAGATTCTAATGGTTGTGGATTAAGTTGAGATCCAAGTATTAATATATCATCCCAATTAGGCATTGGAAGTTCTGTATACATTGCTGATACTAATGAATTTCCAGATATTGCCATTTCATGTATATCATTCATTCCCCTTATACTAGCATCACTTTTAGCAAATTCTTTTGGATAAGCTAAATCTATATTTTTTTCATCATATGATTCAGTAGAACTTTCCTCTTCAAATTCAACATAATTAGTATAATCTGCACCACAGATAGGACAGTTACCTAAATCTTTAAGGGAAGTTCCCGTTGCTTCTTCATTATGTATATGACCACATACAAGACATTTATATATCATATTTTTACCTACAATAATTCTTTTTATAATATTGTTATGTTCATTATATTATATTTATTATATCAAAATAATTATATAAATCAAAAATTATATTTTGATTTTGGATTATACAAGTTAGGGTTTAAATTTTCAATTAATAAATTATTAAAGTATTTATTGCTAATTTCATTGAAATTCTTTTTATATTAGGTTAAGGCCTATATAATATGAATTTGATTATATTTTTTTTTTATCTAAGGGTGTCCGCCAAAATTCAAATTTTTGGTAAACATTTATTTTTTTTAAAATATTGTTACATCTAGTTTTAATTGGCACATTGTTGAGGTATTCTCGCAGAATTTTTCTAAATCTTATTTTGAATTTTTATTGCTTTGTGTAATATTATATAATCTGATTAAATTATATGCTAATGCATTTAAGTTTAATCTTTCTTCGGTTCGTACCATTCCAATTACGATTTCTTTTTCTATTGAGAATTGTTCTTTAATATTCCATATGGGTCTTCAACTGCTGATCTTTTTGAATATTCTTTTTTATATTCTTCTTTTTCCATTTTGTTGTTCATTGCTTTCTGCATTTCTGAACCGTATTCTGTTATGGTTTTATGTGTTTGGGGGGAAGAGCAGCATTTATTTTTATTTTTACAGTTTTTACATCCATTATAATTATTGTAAAGTTTTTTATTTTATCTGGTATTTCTTTATCTTTGGATGGTTCAATGTATTTGCCATAGAAGTATAGTTTTTCGCCTTCTGGGCATTCAAATAATCTTCTTCGTAATTATATGTGAAATGGTCTTTATGATAAGGGTTTTCATTTAATTTTCCTATTTTTTTTTTTTTTGATTGTTTTCTTGTAGGTATGAGGCCTTGTATTTTATTGTCTGCTAGGTATAATAAACTGATTTGATTTAAATATATTGTATCTGCACTTATATATTTAGGTGTTGTTTTTATATTTCTTAGTTAAACCAAATACCATTTGTAAATAAGTTTAAAAATTATTTCTTCCTTATTAATCTTTTTAAAATCATTAAAATTAATTAATATATAAAGCCGGTTTATACTTAATTTTATATATAAGTTTGATTAATTAATATACATTTATATTTTTTATTATCTCTACGGATTTATAGATTGGAAACTTTCATTTTTTCCAAATATTAAGGAAAATAAATTAATCATTTATTAAATATAATTTTATGCTCATGGGATATGTATGGTAAAACAAAATAGTAATATTAAATTTATTTTTGATATAAATTTTAGGGATAAAAATTCTCTTGATGATATTTTCAATAAATTAAAATCTTTAAATATTAGATTTGATAATAATTTAATACCTTATTCTACTGGCAATAATGTTATTTATGAATTTGATGATGTATCTAAGTTAGATAAGTCTGATATTCAATTAAAAATTAATTCATTTTTTAATTTTACTTTTAAAGACTTTGTTAATGTTGATTTATATAAATTTTTAGTTTTAAAAAATATGGATAAATTGACAATTTTAGCTATTATCCATCCATTAATATTTGATTATACATCTATTAACCGTTTTTATAACTTATTTAATAACAATACACTTTATTATAAAAATGTTATTAGCTATTATCATAATTTGGATAAGTATTTCAATTCTAATGATTTTAAAGAGGATTCAGAGTTCTGGGAAAACTATCTTTCTAATAGTGATGATTATGTCAAATTTTATAATATAAGTTCTAATAATTATAAGAGTATAAAAATTCCATTAAATCAAATAGAGGATAATAAATTTAATTTTATAACAGGAGTATTTTCATTATATTTATCTAGATATAATCAATCAAAAGGTTGTATTTTAAAAACTTGCATTCCAAAAGATAATAATGATTTGGATATAACTACATTACTTAAAATTGATTATCATGAAGATATTTCTTTTAATGATTATTTAAATCATGTTAATGATGTTTATGATTCTGCAATCCAACATTCTAGAGTAAACATTGAGAATTATATGGATTATGATTGTTTTTATTCTGTTTATGATTTTTCTGATTTGAAAAATATTGAAGTTGTTAATGGAGAGGGTTCTGCTTTAACTTTAAATATTTATGATGATTATTTGGATTTAATTTATAATGCAGATTTATTTTCTGATGTTTATATGGAACATATGATAGTAAATATTGAATATTTAATTAATAATATTTCAGATTATGGTATATTGTGTAGAAATATTGATATTGTATCAGATAATGAGAAAAATTTTATTTTTGAATTTTCTAAAGGTGAAACAGTTCCTTTTGATAAAAACACTTCCTTGAGTAAAATTTTTCATGAAAATGCTAAGAAATTTTCTGATAAGCTTGCTATTGATGATGGTGTAAATCAGATTAGTTATGGTGAATTAGATCGTTCAAGTAATTCTATTGCTAAAGACTTGAAAGAGAATTATGGTATTGTTTTGGATAGTGTTGTAGCTTTAATGTTGCCTCGTGATTATCGTTTTCCTGAATTGGTTTTAGCATTAAATAAAATTGGTGCAGTATTTGTTCCTATTGATCCATCATATCCTATTAAACGTATTGAACATATGTTGAATATTAGTAAGGCTAATTTTATTATTACAACAGATGAATTATTAGATGAATCTCCATTTAATGTAGATATTATTTATTATGATGATTTAAAGTTGGAGGATAATTGTGAGTTGGATGTTGTTCAGGGTAGTGATTTTGCAATTTTATTTACATCTGGTACTACAGGTCTTCCTAAAGGAGTAATTCAGTCTAATAAACAATTAATATCTACTGCTGTTGCGTTTAATAAAATTTTTGATTCATTTGATTGTGATTTGATTGGTTGTTATGCTAGTTTTAGCTTTATTGCGTCATTTAGAATCTTTTGGGCTTTATATGATGGTAGGTCTTGTAGGATTTTTAATGATGAAGAACGTAAAGACAGTTTAAAATTAATTGAAATACTTAAAGATAATCATTTTCATGATGTAATATTACCTCCATCATTAGGAATTCCTATTTTAGAAAATGAAGATATAAATCTTGATTATATGGTCTGTGCGGGGTCAAAATTAAATGTTCTTCCTAAAAATATCGGTTTTACAAAAATAGTTAATGCTTATGGTATGACGGAAATCATTGCAGCAGCAAATATCTGTGATATGGTTAAAAATGATATTTCTATTGGCAGACCTCTTGCTAATACATGGGTGTATATTTTAGATGAAAATAGTAGGTTGCTTCCTGTTGGAGTTCCTGGTGAAATTTGTATTTCATGTGATTATTTAACTCCAGGATATATAGATAATCCTGAATTAACAGAAGAATTTATTGTTGATAATTCTTATTGTGATTGTGATGATAATAAATTATTATATCGTACTGGAGATATTGGATTTTATAATTTTGATGGTGAAATTGAAATAATTGGACGTAGAGACGATCAGTTATCTGTTAGAGGTTTTCGTATAGAATCTGAGGAAATATTAAAAATCTTAGAAAGATTTGAAAATTTGGAAGAAATATATTTGGATACAGATAATGATAATCTCGTTGCTTTTTATACTACATCTGGCGATTTAAATGTGGATGCTGTTAAATTTGCACTTGAAGATGAGTTGCCACAGTATATGATTCCTTCTGTTTTTATAAAATTAGATAAAATTCCATTAAATGCAAATGGTAAAATTGATAAATTTGAACTTAAAAAGAACCTTCCTGAATTACCGGAGCTTAAAATTGATAATGATATTTTGGGTAATGTTGTTGATGCTTTTATGCATGTTTTAAATTGTGATTCTGTTTTAATTGATGATAATTTTGTAGGATTAGGTGGAAATTCTCTATCTGCAATGAATTTACAGATAATCTTAAAAAATCAGTTTGGTATTAATATTTCTTCAAATGAAATAATCGAACTTGCTACTCCATTAAACATTGCAAATCACATTAAATTTAATATAAAATCATATTCTTCATTAGAGATGAATTATACATTTAAGGATAATTGCCCTTTATCAGAATCTCAGTTAAATGTTTATCTTGATGAACAGATTAAAAAAATTGGATTGCGTTATAATAATCCGATTAAAATTAAGTTTAATGAAAATTATGCTGATAATGAAATTAAAAATGCCATTTATAAATTGTTTGATTTGTATCCAATTTTAAAAGCTCGGGTAGTAGAGGATAGAAGGGATTTATCTTTTATTTTTGATAGTGTACCGGAGATTAAAATAGGCACTATTGCCGATTTGGATTCTTTTATTAGGCCATTTGATTTAGATAAATCATTATCCAGGTTTTTAATTATTGAAAATGAATCTGTTTTATGTATAGATTGTCATCATTTAATTTTTGATGGTACTTCATTAAAGATCTTAATAAATTCATTATTATCTATTTTAAAAGGTAATGTGGATTATACTGTTGATAATGGTGTTTTAAGAGAGATTTCTTTTGAAGAAAATATTGATTCAGGTTATATTAGTGATGCAAAGGATTTCTTTGATGTGATGTTGGCTGAAAGAGACGAGGTTAATGATTTATTGGCTACGGTTGATAATAATGGGGAAAATACTTATATTGACTGTTTTGATGTGGATTTATCTTCTTTTTTAGAAGATAATTCAATTACATATAATCAGTTTTTTGCATCTGTATTTGCATATACTTTATCAAGATTTACAGGTTCTGATAAAGTATTGTTTAATCTTATTGAAGATGGTAGGGGACATATTAATTTATCTAATTCTGTGGGAATGTTTGTTAAGACACTACCTTTACTTATAGATTGTAAAAATCAAGATATTCAATCTTTTGTTAGGTATTCTTCTGGTTTAATTAATTCTGCTATGAAGTATGATTTATATTCTTTTCGTATTTTAACAAATGATTATGATTTGAATTCTGATATAACTTTCCAATATAATCATGACTTATTTAAAATATCTGATTTGGATATACAAGAATTAAAACATGATGTAGTTAATGATTTAAGCTTTTTTATTCAAAATATTGATAATAAATTTGAAATTAAAATATCATTTTCAGATAAATATTCTAAAAAATTTATAAAGCGATTTGTAGATTCATATAAATTAATTTTAGAGGGAATGATCAGTTTTAACAACTTAAATGAAATTAATTATATTGAATCTTCTGATTTAAAGCTTTTAAATAAATATAATGGTAAGAAATATGATTTTAACTATGATGATATTTTGGATGCTTTTAATGATAATTTGAAAAAATATGAAGATAATGTTCTTGTTGGTTATGAAGGTAAGTCTTTTAGTTTTGGTGAGGGTGCTTTTATTGCAAATAAGATCATGGATTGTTTAGGTGGTTTAGGCATTGTTAAACAGGATTTTGTTGCTTTGTTTGTTGAGCGTTCCGAGTGGTTTTTATTAGCAAGTTTAGGTGTTTTGTCAATAGGTGCCGCTTATGTTCCTATTGATACGAATTATCCTGATGAACGAATAGTTTTAATGTTAAAAGACACAGAATCTAAAGTTGTTATTGTCACTGGCGAATCTGAAGATCGTATACGTGAGATTATTTCAAATAATTCCCTTGACATTAATGTTTTAAATGTTGATGTTCTTGAGGATGATATTGGTAGTTTAGGTCATTTGGATAATGTTAGTGTTGATGTGGATGATGTTGCTTGTGTTTTATATACTAGTGGTACTACGGGTACTCCTAAAGGAGTTTTAGTTAGCCGTCAAGCTATAAATAATTTTGTTTTATGGTACGTGAATGAAACTAATTTTACCTGTGATGATGTTTATGGTATGCATTGTTCTTATGTATTTGATATTCATACTGCTGCTTTATATGCTCCTCTCGTTTCAGGAGGGTCATTGTATGTGGTGCCAGAAGATATTAGGTTGGATTTAAAAGCTTTAAATGATTATTTTGTTGAGCATAATTGTACTCATACTTATATTACAAGTCAAGTGGGTAAACTGTTTGCTGAAAGTGGTATGGATACTAGTATTAGGCTTTTATGTTTTGGTGGTATGAAGTTAGGGGATTTGAATGCTCCTGATTCTATTGGTCCTTTTGAAACATATGGACCTTCTGAAAATCTTGCAGTTTCAACAAGTATTTTTGCAAATGAGCGTATTGATGATTCTAGTATTGGGTATTTTATTAGTAATGTTAAAGGTTATGTTTTAGATAGTGAGCGTCGCCGTGTTCCTTTCGGTGCTGTAGGGGAGTTATATCTATCTGGTGCTCAATTAACGGAAGGGTATTTAAATAGGGATAATGAAAATTCTAAAGTATTTTATGATAATTCTTTTGATGATGACCCAGGTTATGAGCGTATTTATAAGACTGGTGATATGGTAAGGTTTTTACCTGATGGTAGTCTTGGTATTGTTGGTCGTCGTGACAGCCAAGTTAAAATACGTGGAAATCGTGTTGAGCTTGGTGAGGTTGAATCTGTTATAAGGAGTATAGATTTTGTTGAGGATGTTACTGTTCAAACTGTGGATAATAATGGTAATAATGAGTTAGTTGCATATGTTGTACTGCATAATGATGGTTTAGAAGATAATTTAAGGGAATTTGTTTGTGATTATGTAGCAACTCGTAAACCAGCTTATATGGTTCCGTCTTATGTTGTTAGGTTAGATAAGATTCCTTTGACTGTGAATGGTAAGGTTGACTCTCATGCTTTACCTGATGTGGATGTTTTAACTGTTGAATATGTTGCTCCTAGTAATGAAACTGAAAAAGCAATTGTATATGCATTTGAAAAAGTGTTCAATATTGATAAAATTGGTGTGAATGATGATTTTGTTAATTTAGGAGGGGATTCTTTATCTGCTATTAAATTGATTTCTTATTTGGAAGGTTATAATATTACAGCTGCAGATATTTTTAGTTTACATACTCCACTTGCAATTTCTAAGAAATTAAGTAAATTTGAATTTGATTATGGTAATTTTTCTTTGGAGAGCGGTTGTCCTTTATCTGAATCTCAATTAAATATTTATTTGGATATAGTTTCTAAGAATAAAAAGGATTCTTATTTAATACCTATGAATTTTACTATTCCAAGTAAATATGGTTTGGATGAGTTGGTTGATGCTATTAATGTCATGTTTAAAGTCCATCCTATTTTACAAATGTGTATAAATGAGAAATTTGATGTTCCTTATCTTGTTAATGCGGATAACAAACCATTAATTTCTATTGAAACATCTCCTAGTGAAGAATTTATTTATGAATTTTTAACAACACCTTTTGATTTAGAGGATAGTTTGTCTAGATTTTTAATTGTTAAAAATGAAGAGGCATATACTTTGTTTGCTGTTTTCCATCATTTGATTTTTGATGGTTTGTCTTCTTCTGTTTTCGAGCATGATTTATTTGAAATTTTAAGAGGTAAATGTATAGATATTGATGATTCCTTTTTAAAAATTTCTGCATTTGATAATCAGATTGTAGAATCTAATGAATTTAATCTTGCCTCTTTATTTTATGAATCTATGTTAAGTGATATTGAGGATGTTGGTGTTTTATTGGATAGTGTTTGTCCTGATGGACCGGGGATTTATAATATAGATTTAGAAATCGATATTAGAAATTTTTTAGATAGATTTGGTGTTAATGGGAATATTTTATTTACTGGTGTTTTTGCTTATACTTTGTCTCGTTTTATGGCTAATGATAAGGTCTTTTTCAATATTATTGAAAATGGTCGTGACAGATTTAATAATTATAATTCCATTAGTATGTTTGTTAATACATTACCACTATTAGTTGATTGTCAAAATCAATCTATTGTTTCATTTATGGACTATATGTCTGATTTGGTTTATGGAGTAATGAGTTATAATTTTTATCCTTATAGATTATTGTCTAAAGATTTTAATATTAGTTCAGATATTATTTTCCAATTTATACCTTCTTGGATTTATGAAGGAGATAAGGGCTCTGATTATAAATTTGGTAATGTTGATGATAAAATTATTGGTGATATGGATGATTTTATCAATGATTTGGAAGTTGATGTTGTTCAACATGGTGATGATTATAGTTTAAATATTCATTATTCTGATAAGTATTCTAAAGTTTTTATTGAAGTTTTTGCTAATACTTATAAGTTAATTTTACATGATATGATTAGTGTTGATAATTTATCTGAGATTGGTTATAGTAGTTCTTCTGATTTGGAATTTTTTGATAAGTATAATGATACATATTATGATTTGGAGTATAAGGATGTTTTAGATGGATTCAATAATCATTTGAAATCTGATCCTGATAATATTCTTGTTTCTTTTAGAGATTTGTCTTATTCTTATGGAGAGAGTGCTTTTATTGCAGATATGTTGGCTAAGAGATTAGTTGATTTAGGTGTTCAACCTCAAGATAGAGTTGCATTTTTAACTGAACGTTGTGAATATTATATGTTTTCTGTTTTAGGTATTTTATCTTGTGGTGCTGTTTATGTTCCTTTAGATGATAAGCTTCCTGATGATCGTATTAGTTTTATATTGGAGGATACTGATAGTTGTGTTGTTATTGTTAGTGATGAAACCTATAATAGGGTTATAGATTTATGTGATAGGATTGTTTTAAATATTTCTGATTTGTTTAAAGTAGATAGTGGTTGTTTGGATTGTTTGCCTACTGTTTATGGAGATCTAGCTTGTATTTTATATACTAGTGGTACTACTGGTGTTCCTAAAGGAGTTAAAATTACACGCAAATCTTTAATTAATGTTTCTGAAAATTATATTTCTAATTATGGTTTGGATTCTAATGATGTTTATGGTTTATTCCCTGCTATTGGTTTTGATGCAGGTAATTTCATAATTAGTGTTGTTCTATCTGCTGGTGCATGTTTGGAGATTATACCTGATGATATTAAATTAGATATGTTGGAGTTAAATGGGTATTTTGTTGGTCATAATGTTTCTCATGTTGCTATTCCTACTCAGGTAGGTAAATTATTTGTGGAGAGTGTTGATGATACTTCTTTGGATGTTTTACTTGTTGGCGGTGAGAAATTAGGTGATTTTGTTAGTCCTGCAAATTATAGATTAATTGAAAGTTATGGTCCTACTGAATCCTTTTGTTTTATTAGTTCTATTGATAATTCTGATAAATTACATTCTTCTTCTGTAGGTTTTATTAATTCTAATGTCAAGATTTATGTTTTAGATGATAATTTAAGACGTGTTCCTTTTGGTGCTATTGGAGAATTATATATTGCTGGTTATCAGCTTGCTTGTGGTTATGTTAATCGTGATGAAGAAACTAGTTATGCTTTTATTAATAATCCTTATGATGATACTGAAGGTTTTAATCGATTGTATCGTACTGGTGATATGGTGCGTTTTTTACCAGATGGTAGTATTGGTATTGTGGGTCGTCGTGATAGTCAGGTTAAAATTCGTGGTAATCGTGTGGAGTTGTCTGAGGTTGAGGCTGTTATTCGTGAGTTGGATTGTGTGGATGATGTATCTGTTCAAACAATCCAAAATGGGGAAAATTATGAGTTAGTAGCTTATGTAGTCTCTAGAGAATTAGATGATGATGAACTTAAAAATAAAGTTCAAAATCATGTTAGTATTTCTAAGCCTGATTATATGGTTCCATCTTTTGTTGTTAAATTGGATGTTATTCCTTTGACTGTTAATGGTAAGGTTGATCGTCGTGCTTTGCCTGATGTTGATGTGGATAGTTTGCGGGTAGAGTATGTTGCTGCGACTAATGATATAGAAAGTGCTGTAATTGAAGCTTTTGAATGTGTGTTTAATCAAAAGGGTATTGGTTTATATGATGATTTCACTCGTCTTGGTGGTGATTCTATTAGTGCTATTCGTATTGTTTCTCTTCTTGAAAAAGAAGGTATTTCTTGCAGTGCTA
>OMVX01000003.1 GCA_900314605.1 uncultured Methanobrevibacter sp.
GAGCTAAAAGACAAATAAAATCAAATAATATAAAATGGATGGAAAATAATGTTTTAGAATTTAAAAAAAAATTTATCAGTTAAATTTTTTACAGCCCCATTTAATTGATAAAAATTTATTATGTAGTGATTATATGAATTTATTTGGAAAAATTACAGATTATAAATCAGATTTTATTACATATGCAAGAACATTTGAAAAGTATAAATGGTATAAACCTATTTTAATTACGATTTTAGGAATTATTTTCTTTTTGTTATTAAATCTTTTAATGTTTATCCTATTTGCGTATATAAATAATTTTGTTAAAATGGATATAAATCTTGAGACTATTGAAAATAATTTAATTGTTATTATGATTATTCCTTCTATATTTTTGTCATCAAAAATTATTAAAGACAGACCTTTTAGTTCATATTTAAATTTAAATAATAGTTGGAATTGGAAAGTATTTTTTAAATCATTTGCTATTGCATTAATAATTATATTAATCATTGAAGGTGCTCAAGTATTATTTGAGGGTGGAGATCAATTTAAAAATACTTTCACTATTTTAACATTTTTAGCAATACTAATTGTTACTCCGTTACAATGTTTTGCTGAAGAGTTATTTAGTCGAGGCCTTTTTATGCAAACCTTTGGGTCATGGTTTAAAATACCTATTTTAGCAATAATTATACAGGGATTAATTTTTGCATCATTACATTATTATAACGCTATTGGTTTATTGAATATTTTTATTATTGGAATAGGTTATGGATTTATAGCATGGTATAGTAAAGGTTTAGAAATTTCATCTGCAATTCATACAAGTAATAATCTATTTGTTAACATATTAGAGGGATTTACTTTAACTACTGTTCCTTATGAAATTCCAATAGAAACTGTGATTATTAGTGTACTAATATTAGTAGTAACAATAATAACAATAATCTTTATTGAGAAGAAATTTAAATGGATTGGATTTAGCAGTGTTTAAGTGAATTTTTTTTTTTTTTAAAATTTATATCTATTTGATGATTGGTTCTTTAAAATAATTAAAGTTTAAAAAAATCATTGAAATTTAAAAACAAAATAATTGAAGTTCAAATAATAATAGATTATTAAATTCTTTTTTTTATTTTTCTTATTTTATTTTCTTTTTTTCTTATTTAATTTTCTTATTTAATTTTTTTATTTTATTTTCTTTTTTTCTTATTTAATTTTTTTATTTTATTTTCTTTTTTTAATTTTTCTTATTTTTCTTATTTTAATTATTAAGATTTTTTCATTTATTTTTAAAAGTAGTTTAAAGTATATTTCTGTATTATATTTTAGTTTAAAAAGTCTTATAATTATTTAAAGAGTTTTTATTTAAAGAGTTTTATTTAATGAGTTTTTATTTCAAAATTTTTAATATTTTCAAATCTCATTATAAAAAATAAAGGTTAATAAATTAAAATTAATTAACCTAAAAAAAAGTTTGAAATTAAATGTTTAATAAAGTATTGTTTCTTGCATTTTCCATTAATCTATCTAATGAGATATTAATGTCTTCATATATTTGGAACATAATTACTCCAACAATAATTATCATCATAGTCATTGCTCCAATAAGTAATATTAATTCTGCACTTAGTTGAGCATTATCTTCATTAATCAATTTCATCTAACCACGACTAGTTAAGTTAGATCTAAGTTGGTCTACATCAGCTGTAGAAGATAATGTTGATGTTTGGAAATAGTTTCTATAAATTAAAAGTGCAGCAATTGCAATAACTACTACACCACCAAATAATAGAATGTATTCACTAGCACCTTGTCCATTAGTTTCACTATTTAATCTTTTTAAATCATAAATTATTTTATTCATCTTATCACCAGTTAAATAGTTTTAATTGATATATTAAAAAGATTATTTATTTTATTTTAAAATTTAACAGTAAAACATTATTTATTTTAAATTTTAATATTTTTATTTATTCAAAATTATATTGATATCTTAAAATTATTTTTATTTTTATATCATTTTTTTTAAAGAATATTTTTTTTTAAATTCTGGTCTAATAATGTCTAAATTTCTCTATTAGCTCTAAAAGAATAAGTTTTATTATTTGTTAGAGGTCTTTTAGAAAATTTTTTTTTTAAAATTTATATTTTTTTTTAGAAAAATTAAGTTAAACAATAGTAATTTAGTAATATTTTTGGTTTTTTGCCTAAACTTTTAGATTTGATAAAAAAATTTATTTTTAACTTATTTTTTAGGTAAACTTTAAGTATTGTAAAATTTATAACTATTATTATATTATTTAATTATAGGGTGTTCGCCAAAATATAGGGTTTTATAAAAATTATTTTTTCTTCTTTCTAATATAAGGAGGATTAGTGAGTTTTATAAATATTTTTTTTTTTCATTTTGCCGCACATCTTTTTACAAATTCATACTTAAATTAGGTGTAGTGATGGCTGGAAAATTAAAAGCTTTTTTAGGTTTTTTATTAGTTGCTATAGGTATAGCAGTACTAATATTAGGTTTCATTCACAGGTTCAAAAATCTTATTATGGTATTGGCTTCCTTAACAGTTCTTGTAGGTTTAGGTGTAATTTTAAGTTCTCGCCGTAATAATGTTGTTAGTTTTGCAGATGAAAAGAAAGTTCTTAAAGATTCATCTGATTCTAAATTAGATAAACTTAAAAATATTGAGGTTAAAGGTTTAAGTCAAGATTCTCAAACTCGTAATCTTGATGAAATGAAATCTTTTGAGTTTGATAGTTTAGATCCTGAACCAGATAGTATGACAAAAGAATTAAATGAACTTTATAAATTTGAAAATTATGATAAACCTCCTAAAAAATTACATAAAGTTGAACATGACAATTCAAAATTTACAGATAAAACTTATCAATTTACACCTAACTATGAAAGACCTTTAAAAATCACTCGTAAACCTTCTAAAAAACAAACTATTAAAAATAAATTATTTAATATTTCTAATATACCTAAATCAGAAAAATCAAAAAGAATTGAAGAGGAATTAGGTAATAATTCTGATAAAAAGGTAATTTCCTCATTATATCCAAAAAATAATGATACTAATATGGAGGAAGATCTTCACAGTGACCACCCTCATAATAAAGTTCAAATTTCTGGAGGGAAATCTTTAGAAAATACAGATATTTTAACTAATAATAATCCAAATAAATTCGTAAATGAAGATTTGGATAGTCAAACACATTCTCTTTCCTCTGCTAAAGATTTATTAGGAACTCAAGAAGATAAGGAAATTATTATAGATCCAAACAATCCAGAATCTATTCCTATTCCAAAAATCTTAAAAAGTTATGTCATTGGTCCAAATGGCAGGCTTTCAACTCAGGAAGCATTTGATGATTTATCTGCAGAAGCAGAGTTTGAAGTATGTTTAATTACTAATTCCCTTAAGGATTTATCACATAAGTTTTTAAAAAATATTTCACATATTCACACAAAAATCATTATTGAGGAGATGAATTTATCTGATTTATCTGAGGCATTAATTGTAAGTTCAATGATTAATAAAAATATTGAAATTAGGACTATGCCTAAACTTAATACTATTAATTTAATTATTGATGATGATTATGCTTTAATTGTTTCTTCTTCTGAAGAATTTGAATCCACCCAATATGGTGCTATTTACACTGATTATGATTCAATCGATGATGTTAAAAAGTTATTTTACTCCACTTGGGAATTTGCAGAAAAAATTCATTCTATTGAATTAATGACTTCTTAATTTCTTTTATTCTTAGATTTATTTTCCTTTTTACAGATTTTTCATATATATTAATTATTCACATCTTTTTTTTAACTGTTAAATTTATTTTATTATAGAAAGAATTTTTTTTTCAATTTTTTTTTTAAACTTTTACATAAATATTTATTTTTTTAAAACAAAGATATATTATGAAATAAATTCATTATTAAAATTTATTTTTGGAGGTTTGATTATGGAGATAAGATGGTTAGGTCATTCAGCATTTGAAATTACAACTGATGAGGATATTAAAATTTTAATAGATCCTTTTATTAGTAATAATCCTAGTTGTAATATTCCAGTTGAAGAATTAACTGCTGATATTATTTGTATTACACATGGTCATTCAGATCATTTTGGAGATGCATATGAGATTGCAGAGAAAAGTAATTCTATTGTAGTTTCTAATCATGAAATTGGTATGTTTTTACAAAAACAAGGTATTGAAGCTGTTAATATGAATATTGGAGGTTCTACTTCTATTAGGAATATTAAGTTTACTATGGTTGATGCTATACATTCTTCTGATGTTGATTTTGTTGAGGAAGGCGCTGTTCCAGGAGGTAGTGCTTGTGGATTTATAATTACTTTTCCTAATGGTGATAAAATTTATCATGCAGGGGATACTGCATTATATGGAGACATGGAAAGTATTATTGGTAATATCTATAAACCAGATATTGCAATAATTCCTATTGGGGACAGATTTACTATGGGGCCTTTTGAAGGTGCTTTAGCTACCCGTTGGGTTTCACCGAAAGCTGTAATTCCTATGCATTATAATACTTTTCCAGCTATTGAACAGGATCCCGTTATTTTCTCTAATTTTGTTAAACAGTTAGATCCATCCATTGATGTTGTTATAATGAATCCTGGTGAAGTATATAAAGTAGAATTAGAAAAGGAATAATTTTTTAATTTATATATTTTAATTATTTTTAGGTAATTGAATTTTTTTCTAAATCAAATTCGACCTAAAATCTCTTATTTTTTATTATCCGTAAATCTTTAAAAAGAGAACATGGAATTGAAATTTCACATCAAAGTATAGAAAACATCATATTAAACTTAGATTATAAAATAAACCATGAAATTTGGACTTATTCTGGATGTTACTTATTTGATAGTCTTTGGGTTAAGAAAAATGGAAATTGGTAATACTTTTTAGCTTATTCGACCTAAAATTAAATACTATTGTTTCAAGAGAATTAGCCGATTCAGAGTCAGTAAAGACAGTATATAAATTTTTAGAAAAATCCCTACGTAATCAAAATAAAAATTGCATAATAACCGATTTAAAAAACGAATATAGAATTGCAATTAATAAATTACAAATTAAACAACAGTTCTGCACATCTCACTTAAAACAATTAATAAACAGGAAAATATACAACTATATCCAACAAATTAATTCAACGAAAGGGAAATAGAAACAATATATGATTATAAAGAATTATTTTTTAAATCATAAATGCATATTCAATAAATGAAGCTAAAAAAAAGAAATCAATTATTTTATTTAAATTCAAATGTTCCAAATGTTATACATGATTTAGCAGAAAAATTAATTATTCCTGAATTTAAAAAAATCACAAATCATTTAACTTATCCTAAAATAATCATAAATCCGAATAAATTTGAAAATTGTTTCTAAAAAACTTTTTGAAGTATATTAAAGATTATATAAAACAGAAAATGGAATTTTAAAAAGATTTGACTTAAAATTAAACTTTTGGGATGAAAATGCTTTTTTTCTAAATATCACTTAAGTTTTGAAAATACCTAATTAATTCTAAACATTTATATATTTATCCTAACAAAATATATATAAAATTTAATATCTAAATTTAATGTTTTTCATATGTATATTATAAAATTGTTTGACATATAGGCACTTTCAAAAACTTAAGTGATTTTAATTTTTACAAGTTATACAACTCAAAAATCTTCCGTCGATTTATTATTTATTTTTAATTTAAAAAACTATAACTTAATATATTAAGTAAAACTTATATAATATTTGTGTAATTTAAAAATTAAAGTTCTATATGTTAAACCAATGTTTTCTAAGGTGAAAAAATTGAAATAAATTTTATCACCCAAGTTTTTGAAAGTGCCGACATATACTATTTAATAAGCATTTATAATGCAATTTTTATTAAAATTAATGAAAATTAATTCGTATTTTTACAATTTTTTTTTCAATCAACCCGATAATTATGAAAAATAAGATATTTAGATTAAATTAAGTTAAAATAAAATTTAGACCCTAATATTATGTTAATCCATAATATTATTATTAGCATATCTAAATACTGATAAATGTAAAATCTGAGGTGTTATAAATAAAAAATAAAAAAATATATTTATTTGCATTAATGTTACTTGTTTGTATTTTAAGCATTTCAACAATAAGTGCAACAGAAAATACTGTATATAAAGATGTTATTAATGTTAATAATGATAAAGATAATAATTTAGAAATAAATAATCAAGATAATGAAGTTTCAAGAAGTAAAGAGAATTCTGAACAAATTTTAGTAGAAAATCATAATAATTATAAAGTGAGTATATCTGAAACAGATAAAATAACAACATCAAATGAAGATCCACTAACTTTCACAGACCTAAATACAACAATTAATAATAATTCTGATTCTACAATCAATTTAACTAAAAACTACAAATATGACAAGGATAAAGATTCTAGTTTACAAGGCGGAATTTTTATTAATAGAAATTTAACAATTAATGGAAATGGAATAACAATAGATGGAAACAAAATAGCAAGAATATTTAAAGTAGATGAGAATGTAATTGTAGAATTTCATAATATAAAATTCATAAAGGGTAAAGCAGACAACGGTGGAGCAATATATGGAGGAAATGCATACGATTGCACATTCACCGAAAATGAAGCAGTCACTGGCGGAGCAATATATGGAGGTAATGCATACAACTGTGAATTCAGCGAAAACCAAGCAGAGAATCATGCTGGAGCAATAGGTCATGGTAATGCATACAACTGTACATTCACCGAAAATGAAGCAAATCTTGGCTATGGTGGAGCAATAGACACTGGAGATGCATACAACTGTACATTCAATAATAACAAAGCAGGTAATGGTGGTGGAGCTCTAAAAGGAGGTAATGCATACAACTGTGAATTCACCGAAAACGAAGCAGCGGATACATTGTATAGTGGTGGAGCAATCTACGAGGGAAATGCATACAACTGTACATTTAACAAAAACCATGCATTAAGTGGTGGAGCAATATATGGAGGTAATGCATACAACTGTACATTCAACCAAAACACTGCAGATGATGGTGGAGCAATAGACCATGGAGATGCATACAACTGTGAATTCACCGAAAACGAAGCAGATAGGTATGGTGGAGCAATATGCAGGGGAGCAGCATATTACTGTAACTTCAAAGAAAACAAAGCAAAAGATGATGGTGGAGCAATATATGGAGGTAATGCATACAACTGTACATTCACCGAAAACCAAGCAGATAGGTATGGTGGAGCACTTTTTGATGGAAATGCAACCAACTGTACATTCAAAAAAAACAACGCAGATAATGATGGTGGAGCAATATGGAACGGACCAACATACAACGTATACAACTGTGAATTCACCGAAAATAAAGCAAGTGGTAAGGGTGGAGCAATGTGTGGAGGTAATGCATACAACTGTACATTCAACAAAAACAGCATAAGCAAATATGGTGGAGCAATATATGGAGGTAATGCATACAACTGTGAATTCACCGAAAACGAAGCATACAATAAACACAAACACGCCTATGGTGGGGCAATATACGATGGAAATGCAACCAACTGTACATTCACTAGTAATGTAGTAAGCGATGGAGAACATGAAGACTGTTTTGGAGGAGCAATGTGCAAAGGAAATGCATACAACTGTGAATTCATCGAGAACGAAGCATATTCCCAAGGTGGAGCGACATCTGAAGTTAATGTATACAACTGTACATTCAAGAAAAACAAATCCCACGGTGTTGGTGGAGCAATGTACAAAGGAAATGCATACAACAGCACATTCACCCATAACCATGTATATTCCGAAGGTGGAGCAATATACCAAGGAAATGCATACAACTGTATATTCACCGATAACACTGCCGAGCACACGGATAGTGAAGCAATGTATGAGGGAAGTGCTTTTTTATGCATATTTAATGGAGATTCTAATATAGATACAAAGATTATTCATGCTATAATAAATGTATTAAATTACAGCTCCACTTACAAATCAGGTGAAAAATTGATATTCAACTTAACCGGAAAGGATAAAGTGTATGATGGGTATAATATAACTATTAACATATATAAAGACGGTCAATTATATACTACAGTTTATGGTTTATCTGGTGAAGGATGGATTGTAGATTTAGAATATGGTGAATATATAGCAGTTTTAAGTATCCCAGACCATCCAGACGAAAAATCATCAAATGCAACTATCTCCGTAAGATCAACATTCACTGATTTAAATACAACCATTAATGGCAATGATAATTCTACAATCTACTTAACTAACAATGATTACTACAAATATGATAATAATTCAGACATGGAATTAATAAATGGAATTATTATAAACAGAAATTTAACAATTTATGGAAATGGAGCAACAATAGATGGAAACAAAATAGCAAGAATATTTAATGTCACAAATCCTAATCTTAATATTAACTTTTATAATATAACTTTCAGAAACGGTAAAGCATACAATGGTGGAGCAATCTACTATGGAAATGCATACAACTGTACATTCACCAATAACACTGCAGAAAACATGGGTGGAGCAATATACCAAGGAAATGCATACAACTGTACATTCACCCAAAATAAGGCAGAATATGGTGGAGCAATATACCAAGGAAATGTAACTAATTGTACATTCACCCAAAATAAGGCATATAATGGTGGAGCAATATATGAAAGTAATGCATACAACTGTAACTTCACAGGAAACAAAGCAGATAAATATGGTGGAGCAATATATAGTACACCAAATAATTTTACTGCATACAACTGTACATTCACCAATAACGCTGCAGAAGATCAGGGAGGAGCAATATATGGAGGTAATGCATACAACTGTAACTTCACAGGAAACAAAGCAGACGTAGATGGTGGAGCAATATGCGAAGGAAATGCAACTAATTGTACATTCACCGAAAACCAAGCAGATAAATATGGTGGAGCAATATACCAAGGAAATGCATACAACTGCGTGTTCCAAAACAATAGTGCAGGTAAAAATGGTGGAGCAATAAATCAAGTAAATGCATCCAACTGTAAATTCACAGGAAACAAAGCAGATGATAAGGGTGGAGCAATAGACCATGGAAATGCATACAACTGTACTTTTGAGAAAAACCAAGCAGATAATGGTGGAGCAATAACTTTTGGTAATGCATTCAACTGTGAATTCATCGAGAACGAAGCATATTACCAAGGTGGAGCGATATCTGATGGTAATGCATACAATTGTACATTCACCCAAAATAATGCAGAATATGGTGGAGCATTACGCTATGGAAATGCGATCAACTGTACATTCACCAAAAACAGAGCAGACAAAGATGGTGGAGCAATAGAAACTGGTAATGCAACTAATTGTACATTCACTGAAAACGAAGCAGATAGGTATGGTGGAGCATTACGCTATGTAAATGCATACAACTGTACTTTCCAAAACAATAGTGCAGGTGAAAATGGTGGAGCACTAAATCAAGGAAATGCGATCAACTGTACATTTATCGAAAACAACGCAACTGAAAATGGTGGAGCAATAGACCATGGAAATGCATACGCTTGTACATTCAAAGGCAACAATGCAACAAATGGTGAAGCTATGTATAAGGGAACTGCTTGCTTATGCAGCTTTAATGAAGATTCAACTGAAGATACAAAGATTATTGGGGCTACCATAAATGTATTAAATTACACCTCCACATATAAATCAGGTGAAAGATTAATATTCAACTTAACAGCAAATGATATAGTGTTGGATGGGTTTAATACTACTATTAACATATACAAAAATGGTCAATTATATACCACAGTTTATGGTATATCTGGTGAAGGATGGATTGTAGATTTAGCTCCTGGCGAATATATTGCTGAGTTAAGTCTTCCATTATATCCAGAAGTAACACCAAAAAATACAACCCTTAACATTTCAAAAGGAATTACAACAGTTGTTATTGATCCTATTATTGATGCAGATGTGGGAAAAGAAATAACAATAAACTACACTACCAATAGTAATGGAACAGTAACAATCAAAGTAAATGGACAAAAAATAACTGATGGAAAATTCACCCCAACTACAGTAGGTACTTATAATGTAACAATAGAAGTTGCAGAAAACCTATACTACACTGCAGCAACAAACCAAACCACATTTACAGTTGCTAAAGCAGGAAGTAAAATTACCGCAAAACCAGTAACCACCACTTACAATGTAGGCAAATATTTAACAATTACATTAAAAGATTCAAATAACAAACCTATTAGCGGAGCAGTATTAACAGTAAACCTTGGTGGAGCTAAAAACTATAAAACTGATAAAAACGGTCAAATAAAAATAAATGTTGCAACACTTACACCAAAAACCTATAATGCAAAAATCACATATAAAGGATCAAATAATTATAATGCTTCTACCTCATCAGTAAAAGTCACAGTTAAAAAAGCTACACCAAAAATAACAGCAAAATCAACAAGCTATAAACTTAAATTAAGAACAAAAAAATATGTAGCAATCTTTAAAGACAATAAAAACAAAGCACTCAAAAACACAAAAGTAAGCTTAAAAGTTCATGGAAAAACATATACTGTTAAAACTAATAGTAAAGGTCAAGGAGTATTTAAAATAACAAACCTTAATAAAAAAGGAACATACACAGCAGTTATAACAGTCCCAACAAACAAATACTACAACAAAATAAGCAAAAAAGTGAAAATCGCTGTAATATTCTGAAAAAATTTATATTAAGAGTTTATACAATAACTCTTAATCTTTTTTTTTAATGAAATTTCAGGCCCCTAAAAACAATATAAAACAAATAAGCAAAACTTTGAGTAAAACAATAGATAAATATTAGCAATAAATCAAAAAATAAACTTGATATGTAGTATTTTAAGTGTAAAATCAACACATGAAACTTTACTAGCCAATTTAAAATTAATTAAACCATTTTAAAAATTCAAGCAAAAAATTGTATTATTGGACAAACTCTTAATTTTTATTATTTTTATTCACTATTTTTAATTCTAAAAAAATAAAAATTAGGATTTCTACAAAGCCTCAATTATTATATATTTTAACAAATATAAAAAAAATTGTTTAATGCTTTATAGAAAAAGATAATTTAATTGAAATTTAAATATGTTTCCAAAAAAACTTTCATAAGCATATTAAAAAACTATACCAAATAGAAAAAAAGGGAACTTTAAAAATTTTATGGGTTTTTATTTTATTTATTAAATTAAACTTAATTTTTTCTGGCTGTTTTTGTTTTAGATATCTATTTAATTATTTTTCAACCATTTTTCTTAATTCTTCTAAATTTGATTCAATAGCAGATTTATATTCAGGATTGGATAAGACTTTAAATTGTTTTTTATTCGTTTTTATATATGCTTCTTTCATTATTAACTGTAAATCATCTACATCTGTTTTTAATATTATATTTAGTTTAGTTTTCTGTTCTTCTGTTAAGCTATTCATATAGTGTTCTATGGTTGATTTAAATTTAGCAACTAGATTATGTTTTCTTTTTAACATTAACTCTATTATAAAAGGAGGTGCTATAGTAAATAGTTTTTCATATTCTTTTACATCTTCATAACCAATTTCTTCATTAGTCATATTATCAACTTTTTTATGTTTTTTTTAGAATATTGAATATAGTAGAATTTAATTAATATTTAATATTTTTTATCATCAAAGTCACATTTACCTGTTGGGAGTACTCTTACTATATCATCAAGTTCTATTATGTTTTCTTCGTTAATTTTAGATAATATGCTTTTTGCCATAGCTTCTTTTTTTGTATATCCTGGTTTTATAACAACATAATTATCTGTTAATGATTTCATTGCTTCTTCAGGTCCTGCCATTAGACGTTTTCCTTCATAGTCAACAATTCCTACGGCAATTCTTAATTTTGCCCCTCGTACATGATTTCTTTTACCTCTTATAATAAATGACCCTTTAGCTACATACTCTCCACTTTCAGGACTTTTGGAAACTTGCTCTGGTTTGACCCAATAAACATCCTGTGTAGAATAACCATCGCTCCAAGCAGATGAAAATGATGCTGCAAAAATTGCAGATTCTTTAATGGTATTATCATCTATTTCATTACCATTTAATTTTATAGCTGTTGAAGGAGCACCATGTATATCAGCATGCATATAAATATCATTATTATCTAAATATTTTTTTACAACATTTTCATTACTATTAGCATCACGTCCACCAACTACAAGTATACCTGTAGAACTTACAAACCATCTTAATTTTTCATACCATTTAAGTTCTTTTTTAACTCTTTTTTGTGGAAGCATAATACTGCTCATTGCATTATCTTTTTTATTTAAAATATCTTCTAGTTGTTTTTTAGTGTTTTCAATAGCAATAGTTGCACCACTAATTTTATGTTTAGCTTTTTTAGCTTTTTCATAATATATATCTGCATTTTCAGGTATGGAGATTTTAGAGTTAATATTAATATCTGTATCTTCGATTGTGATTAGAATATTTCCCATTTTATCAACAGATTTAATTATTTCGGCTTCAGCCATACCTTCTTTTTTAGCCTTTTTTAAGATTTTATCTATTTCTTGGTAAGAATAATCTTTAGCTCTTGCATCTTCAACAACTTTTATTAGTGATTCTATTTTTTGATAATTAGAATAGATTAACTCTCCTTTTTTATGGGACTTTTCAATAGTATCTTTAAAACCTTCAAGGGTGCTTTCCTGAAATTCTAATCTTTTCTCAAATTTTGATATTTTCTTGTTCCATGCTTTTTCCTGTTCGGTTGTAATAGTGTTTTTTACAGCTTTTGAGTAGAACTCATCACATGCTTCATTAAAACTGTCAAAATAATCATGTTTGTATTCTTTATATTTTAAAAGCTCAATTGGTAAAACATCATTTTTATCACCACTTACAATTTCAGGTTTAATTTCACCATCACTTAATGGTTTAAAAATAGATTTTAAAGATTTATAAACAGATTTAATCTCATCATCACTTAATTTAGAGGCATCTGTTTTTTTATCAATCAAAGGTAAATCTTCATTTTTTCGCTGATTATTTGTTCTTAAAATAATTTCTTCAGCATATAAACTTCCCAAACCATTTTTTGCAAGTGTTCTGATTAAATCGTCTTCAGAGTTTTTAAATAAACTTTTTATTTCTTCAGATGTAATTGTAATAGGGTTAATACCATTTTCTGGAGGATAAATATATTCTTTTTTAGCACTTATATCTCGATTACTCCATGATTTCCTTTTAAGAGGCATTATAATATTTTTATCCTCATCAAGTAAGATAATATTTCCTTTTGAAAATAATTCTACAACAATAGTATAAATCTGGTCTTTTTTAAGTGTAATCTCTACAATACGATCAAAATTATATTGTTTAATCCCTATAAGATTAGCACCTTTAAGTCTTTTTCTAAGTAACATTGGAAAAGAAGGAGGGGTAGTAGGATTAGGTAGAGGATATTGGCTTTTATGTATACGTTTTCCAGCTTCCATTACTAAATCTACTCTTCCAAAACCTGCCTTATGAAATCTCATAACAACAGTTTCTTTATTTGGCTGGAATGATTTATCTACTCTTGATCCTTCTAAAAAATTATTTAATTCATGTGATATAGCATAAATATCAACATTAGTCATTGTTTTCATAAAAACATCCTTTTTTAATTATTACATCTGATTTTTAACTTTAATAAAATAATTTTTAAAATTATTCTTTTTTTAGATTATAAAATAAGTTAATAATAGATATTATAAATCTATAATTTTATATAATATATTAAATAATATTTTATTATTGTTTATTTATATGAATTTTGCTACTTAATTTTATTAATATTTTTTTAAAGCTAGTTTAATTATATTTTTATATTTTTAAGTAGTCTAATTTTGTTACAAATATTAAAATTAAATTCATTTAATTTTATTTAGAAAGATTATCGATTTATAAGTTATTGGTAGGAGATATTATGGATGATATACAAAAAGTTACAGCTATCCACATTGTTCCAGCTGTCTTTTGTGGAATAGTTTCTGCAATGATTTCTTATGGAACATTCGGTTTTAAAAATGAGATTATTGCAACATTATTTGGTTTTGTTGTAGTATATATAATTGGTCAATATTGTCAAAGAAACTATGCTGAATCAATTGATGGTTTTAAGCAATGGTTTATGACAGGAATTATGCCTTTTGGATTTACATGGTTTATTTCTTGGGTATTATTCTTGAGTTATGCTAAATTCATTCCATTTTTCTAAAGTTTTACTTTTTTATAGCTCTATAGCTATTTTCTTATTTTTTTAATTTAGTTTTAATTTATCTATTTTTTAAATATTTTTTGTAATAGTCTACTTTTTTTAAATTATTATTAACACATTTTTTAACTATAAATCTGCTTCTATCTTTACACATTAATTAATTTCATTTATTAATACTTTAATGATTTAAGTTATTGTTTATAATAATCAAGTATCGGTATAATTTTTTAAAAATATTTTTTTTTATGAAAAAATTTATTATTTAACAGGACATAATAGTAATTGTATTAATAATATAAGAGGTGAAATTTGCACAATGAATAATAAAAGTATATATGTATTGGTATTGTTGTTTCTTTCTATTTTAAGTATTTCAACTATAAGTGCAACAGAACATACTGTAAATGAAGATAATTTAGAAACAATTAATCAATATGATGATGTTTCAACCAGTAATGAGAATTTAAAAATTAATTTAGAAGTAAACAACGATAATGAGCAATCTAAATCTAAAACAGATAGAACAACAATAGTTAATGAGGGTTCATTAACTTTTTCTGATTTAAATAAAACTATTAATGATAATTCTAATTCTACAATCTATTTATCTAACAATTATACATTTAATGGGGCTTCAGACCATGATTTTTCAGAAGGTATTCCTATTAATCGTGATTTAACGATTTATGGAGGGGGAGTAACATTAGATGCTAGTAGCATGGCAAGAATTTTCCATGTATCTGATTTAAATCTTTCTGTTAATTTTTATAATATTAATTTCATAAATGGTTTCCAACCAAATTCTGGTGGAGCATTATATGGTGGTAATGCGTATAACTGTACATTCGCAAAAAACAACGCACAAGAGGATGGTGGAGCTATATATTGCGGTAATGCTTATAATTGTACATTCACAAATAATTATGCTAAAAAAAATGGTGGAGCAATATGTGGTGGTAATGCTTACAACTGTATATTTACATACAACAATGTTGAGGAATCTGGTGGAGCAATCAAAAAGGGGCATGCTTATAATTGTACATTCACACAAAATACTGCTGCGGAATTAGGTGGAGCAATAGAAGAGGGTGATGGATACAACTGTGTATTTACACAAAACGATGCATCATTTGGTGGAGCAATGAGGAATGGAAATGCTTACAACTGTACATTTACTGATAACAGAGCTGATGTGGGTGGGGCAATGTATCAGGGTGAGGCTGTTTTATGTATATTTATTAATAATGATTATGAACAGACAACTATCATTCCTGCTACAATAAATGCATTAGATTACACATCATTTTACCGATCAGGTGAACGATTAATATTCAACTTAACAGCAAAGGATATGGTATTTGATGGGTTTAATACTACTATTAACATATATAAAGATAATGTACTATATTCTACTGTTTATGCTTTATCTGGTGAAGGGTGGATTGTAGATTTAGCTCCTGGTGAATATATTGCTGAGTTAAGTCTTCCATCATATCCAGATGTAACACCAATAAATACAAATATTAGTGTTTCAAAAGGAAATACCACTGTTGTTATTGACCCTATTGTTGATGCTATAGTGGGAAAAGAAATAACAATAAATTATACTACTAATAGTACTGGAACAGTAACAATCAAAGTAAATGGTCTAGAAATAATTGGTGGTAAATTCACACCAACTACAGCAGGTACTTATAATCTAACTATAGATGTTGCAGAAGATCCATACTACAATGCAGCATCAAATCAAACCACATTTACAGTTAATAAATTAGCAAGTAAAATTACTGCAAGTCCTGTAACCACCATTTATAATGTTGGTAAATATTTAATAATTACATTAAAAGATTCAAATGATAATCCTATTAATGATGCAATATTAACAGTAAACTTAGCTACTACTAAAGAATATAGGACTGATAAAAACGGTCAAGTTAATATCAATGTTGCTACACTTACACCAAAAACTTATACTGCAAAGATTTCATATGGAGGATCAGATAATATTAATGCTTCTACAGGATCAGTAAAAGTTACTATTAAAAAAGCTACACCTAAAATAACAGCAAAAAGAGCAACATTTAAATATAAAGTAAAAACTAAAAAATACGCTGTAATATTTAAAGACAATAAAAACAAATCACTCAAAAACACAAAAGTAACATTAAAAGTTAATGGTAAAACATATACTACTAAAACTAATAGTAAAGGTCAAGCTGTATTTAAAATAACTAATCTTAAGAAAAAAGGAAGATATACAGCAGTTATAACAGTTCCAACAAATAAATACTACAATAAAATCACTAAAAAGACAATAATAACTGTAAAACAATAAAATATTTTAAATTAAGAGTTTACATAACTCTTAATCTTTTTTTTTTTTTTTAAATGGATAATCTTAATATAATATATAAAATTAACTTATTTTTAATTAAAGTATTGTAACACAGTTATCCGTGGGAAATTTTAATATTCTTTTGTTTATTAAGCATTTCATCTAATGGATATTTGATAAAAAATTAGCATAAATTAAATAATATAAATATATAGAAAATAAGTAAAATATAATGAAAAAAATTGAAATAACTTAGTAAATTAACCATAAAAGGTTTAAAAATATAGCAACTATGAATGTTATTGGGGCAATAATTTTACTTACTTGAACAGTAGAACTTATGGTTGATATTAACTCTGTAGAATTATTTGGTCCAAAACTTCTAATACTTTTTATTTTTTCAGTAGCACATCCAGCTTCAACTTCTTCAAGATCATCTATAGCTTTTTGAACACTAGCTTTAGTATATTCAATAATTTTTTCTCTTTCGGATAATCCTATTGGATTGTATCCACGGGATATTGTATTTACACTATGTGTATCTGTGGTCATAACTTCAGCTTCATCAATATCGAGTTTGCATACTGCATCGATGATTTCTTTTCTAAAACCAACTTCCATATTATTGGAATCAAATAAAAGATATGCTGTTTTTTGACCATCAACTTCAATAACCATAGTTTTTAGTCCACTATCACCAACACCATTATCTTTAGTTAAATCTTCCATTGATGACTGGTTACAGCCCATTTTTATTCCTTCATATTTTTCATCAGATTCAATTGTATCAATAGCTTCAAGTAATTCAAATACTTCAGAATCTCCTGGTAAAACTTGTCCAGACTCTTTAGAGAATGAATTGTGACAGTCTACAATTATTGCAGTTGTGTCTTCAAATTTTTTACTAGCTCTAACCATCATTATTAATCCTACACTAAATTCAATATCATCACTACCTTGAGGTGCAAATGTAGATAGAACATTCATACCTTTATTGAAAAATTGCACTCCAATATTAGCAGTTTTATAGGAGTATCTTCTAAATTTACTTGCTTTGTTGGAATATTCAATTGTTTCAAGGGCTTTTTGAACACTAGCTTCAATTTTATCTATTTCTTTAATATGTGTAGGGTTAAAATCATGGGTTGATGGTCCATGAGCTACCATTGCAAATGGTTCAAATCTATCTGCAAGAATAGTTGGCATATTTCCCCCTCCAATATTTCCAAGAGGGCCAGGATGAACTGCAGGACTTATAAATATTCCTTTAATGCCTTTTTTATTTTTAAAACTAACAACACTTACAAGAGTATCAATATCTTGACCTACTTCTGTAAATTTGTCTTCAAGTAAATGTGTACCTTCGTTCATATGAGATACAAATAAGCTTATTAAATCTAACATACCTATTTTAAGATTTTTCTTCATAGGTGCAGCAAGGGTTATAATAAACAAGATGATTGCAAGTTCAAATATTAATGATCCAACTATAATTTTAACAATAAGTGATATGGATAAATTTACTGAAATTAAATTAAGACCTAAAAAATTAATGAGTTCAAGTACAATTATTGAGAATAATGGTTGGAAAAAGGCTATTAAACTGGATTTAACAAGACCAATTCTTGTTACACTCCATAAAACAAGAAAGCTAAATGCAAATATGATTATACATCCAAATTCTAAGAATGCTAATATTGTCCCTGCTTTTGCAGAGAATATTACTCCACCTAAGGTTAAAAATGAGATTGCAGTACCATTTACTAATGTTAAAAACATTGAATGTTTAATCTTAAGATTTATACCTCCCATAAGGTTAACTGCTCTTTCATTAACAATACCGCTGATTATTGAAGTTAATCCAAAACTTACAAAACTAACTATGATTGCTCCTGCAATCTGATAGAAAATATTTTTTTCACCATTAGGCACTATTATTCCAATTAATAAACCTATAATCGCTGTAAAAATAGAAATAGTTTTAATTGAAAATTTAGTAGTTGGTAGAGTGGTAATATATTTTGAAAGTCCTGCAACACTACTCATACTAGACATCTTAGTTCCTCACAATCATATAATTAATCTATATAAAATAATTTATTCCTTTTATATAATGATATTATATTTTTTTATTTTAATAAGATTATATTTTATTTTATTATATTTAAGATATTATAATTTTTATTATTATTTTTTTTATATTTCACTAAAATTATATAAATTAAGAATCAAAAATTATTGTATAAATATTTTTTATCTTAATTTTTTTTTTATAAGTGATATAATGATTAATTTAAAAACTCCTATCTATTCAGATGATGTTAAAGATTTAAAAGTTGGGGATGTTATCTCTATTACAGGTACTATTTATACTGCACGTGATCAGGCTCATAAACGTATTGTTGAAGATGGTGAACCTTTTAGTTTAGATGGTCAGGTTATTTTCCATGCAGGGCCAATTATAAAAGAGGAAGCTAATGATAATTATGAGGTTATAGCTATTGGTCCTACAACTTCTATGAGAATGAATCCATATGAAACTGATGTAATTAAAAAAGGTGTAAGGGTTATTATTGGTAAGGGTGGTATGGATGAAAATGTTCGCCAGGCATTAATTGATAATGAGGCTATTTATACTGTTGCAACTGGAGGATGTGCTGCATTATATGTTGATGCTGTTTTAAAAACAAAGGATGTTACATGGTTAGATTTAGGTATTCCTGAGGCGATGTGGGAGTTAGAAGTAGAATCTTTCGGCCCTTTAATTGTTGCAATGGATTCTAAAGGAAATTCATTATATGATTGATTATTTAAAACATATCTCCATTTATAAAAATATTTAAATTTTTATTTTTTTTTTATATTATAGCTCTTTATTTTTTATATAAAAATTAAAATCTTATAGACAAATCTATTTATACTATTTTTACATATATGATATTAATTTCATATGAATTTAAAGAAAATATTATATATGGTAAGAAAATATAATAGATTAACAAAATAATTTTTTTAAATTTACTAAATTTCAAAAATTTAAATTAGCTTTATGGGTGATAATATGGCTAGTGAAATACAAGAGGCTGCAGAAAAAAAATATAAATCAAGAATGAGAAAACTTAAAAAGGTAGTTAAAAGTGATGAAGAAAAGGCTAAATTTTTCTCTCAATTAGGCGCTTCATTTGAAATATTTTTACCTACTAAAAATCCTGAAGAAATGGCTGATAGTATCCTTCTTTACTGTGATGTTGATGGAACCGTTGTAGATGGAGAATATACTTATAATGAAGGAGAAGAATTTGAGTCTATCACTGTTGATGAGAAGGATTTAAAAATTATAGTGGAAGCAGTTCAAGATTTTAAATTCACCACTTTAAATGAAGAAGATTAATTTAATTAATCCTTTTTATTTTTTATTAATTTTTATTTTTATCGTTTTTACTTGTTTTATTTTATAGTTTATAAGATAATTTTTTTTATTTCATTTACTTTTTATTTTATTTTAAATTTCAATATTTTTATTTTAGATTGTGGTTATTATGATTGTTGAAAATTCTTTAGATGAGCTTAAAAAAAGAGAAGGAGCTTACAGGATAATTAAAAATTTCATAGAATCTGATGTTGAATCTGAATTGTATGATTTAACAGGCCTTTCTGGAGGATTTATTGCCAGTGAGGAAGAAATTGATTTACTTCAAACCTATATTGGCCCTGCTGTTTTTGAAGATAAACTTCAAGAGGTAGGAGTAAACCATATGGGTGGAGAAAAAATATTTGCACTAAATAGAACCAGTTCTGGAATTCTTGCAAGTATACTTGCACTTGTCAGTAAAGGGGATTCTGTTGTTCATTTTCTTAAAGCTCATCCTGCCCACCCTTCTATTATAAGGGCATGTAATTTAGTTGGTGCAGTCTATGATGAATATATTGATTTAGACCAGTTTAAAATTAAAGATAATACAAAGCTTGTTATTATTACAGGTTCTACTATGGATCATCAGGTACTTGATGAAGAAAGCTTTAAAAAAGTTATAGAAAGGGCACATAATAAGAATATTCCTGTATTTGTTGATGATGCAAGTGGAGCTAGACTTAGAACAGCAATATTTAATCAAAAACCAGCATGTGATTTAGGTGCAGATTTATCTGTTACTAGTACAGATAAACTTATGAAAGGTCCTCGTGGAGGATTAATGGCAGGAAAAGAAGAGTATGTCAATATGGTTAAGGCGAAATCTAATGAATTTGGCCTTGAAGCACAGGCTCCTGTTATACTTGCAATGATAAATGCACTAAAAGATTATAATCCTCAAAACTTAAGAGACAGTATTTCTAAAAAAGATGAACTCTTTATGCTTTTAATAAAATCATTTAATATGTTTGAGAAAACTCCAACTGGTGTAATGGTTTCAAAGGAATCTTTAAAAAAAGAAGTGAATTCTAAAAGAGATAAATGTAACTTGTCTGAAACTGATTTATGTTTCCTTTGGAGTATGATTTTACTTAAAAACGAAAATATTATCACTATCCCTGCTGTTTCAATGCCTGGAGCATCAACTACAATAAGATTTGACCTATCAAGTAATGATGCAAATAAATTAGAAATAAAAGAGATTTATGAAAAAATTTCAAGGTCCTTTGAATATTTATTGGAAGTCTGTGTTGATGAGGATAAAAGTAGAAAAATTATTTATAATTTATGAGGATTAATTAGTCTTTTTTGTTAAAAATAAAAGTAGAAAAATTATTTATAATTTATAAGGATTAATCAGTATTTTAAGTTAAAAATAAGTAAAATTAATAAAAAAAAATAAATAAAAAATTAGTTTAGGAGTTTACATTCTCCGGATAGTATTTTAACTAATTTTCCATTGGTATCTTCAAGGATTAATGCTCCTTCTTTATTGATTCCAACAGCATAACCTACTATATTTTTTCCTAAAGGTTGTCTAATTTCAACCATTTTTCCAATAGTGTGACTGTACTTTCTCCATTCATCAAAAATCTCATCAGTATTATCTTCAACGAATTCTTTATAAATTTTGTCAAATTCTTCAAGTATTAGTCCAATTTCTTTTTCATTATTAATTTCCTTATTACTTACGTCTTTAAGTGCAATACTATTTTCAATAAGTTCTGGAGGGAATTCATTAACATCATTATTAGAGTTTATTCCAACACCAATAATAATACATTCTAATTCATTTAATTTAGCTATTGATTCGGTTAAAACTCCACAAACTTTTTTATCATTAATTAAAATGTCATTAGGCCATTTTATTTCAGATTTAATGTCAGATTTTTCGAGAGCACGGGTTACTGCAACAGCAGTTGCTAATGTTAAAATTGGAGCTTTTTGTGGGGGAATTTCTGGTTTTAAAATTATTGAAAACCATATCCCTCCTTCAGGTGATTCATATTTTTTACCACTTCTACCTTTTCCCATAGTTTGTGTTTTAGAAACCACTACACTTCCATGTGATACTGATGGAGCTATAAATTTTCCTACAAGATTTGTAGATTTTATAGAGTCATAATAGTAAATTTCTTTACCAATAATCTCTGTTTTAGTATAGGATTCTATTAACTCTTTAGATTTTGTATCATCAGGATTTAATCCAGTTTCTTTAATTTTCTCTCTTAACTCTGTTACACTCATTTCGAGTATTTCTTCAGCACTTTTATTTATTTTATCAAATTTTGATAAAAGTTTTAAGATTTCCCTATCCATTTTTATCACAGATTATATTTATTAGAATATTTTTAATTAAAAATTTATAATAAATTATTTTGGTTGTTTCTTTTTTGCTTCATTTAAGTAAGAACCAACAGCTGTAGAAATTGCTGCTATTTTTTTAGCAGGCATAAATGTTGATTTTAAACGATTAACATATTCTAAATCTTCTTCTATTACAACTTCCATTTCTTCATAAATTTTATTTTTATTATCATCAATAAAGTGTGTATTCAAATCTCCTGATAAGAAATTAGGATTTCGAATAATTGCTTTATGGAATGGAATAGTAGTCTTAACACCAAGTACAATATATTCACCAAGTGCTCTTTTCATTCTTAAAATCGCTTCGTTTCTGTTATTTCCATAGGTAATTAATTTGGAAATCATTGAATCGTAGAATGGAGGTATAGTATAATTTGCATAAACTCCACTATCTAAACGTATTCCAGGACCTCCTGGAGAACGGTATGCAGTAATTTTACCAGGATTTGGTGCAAATTCTGCAAAAGGATCCTCAGCATTTATACGGCATTCAATTGCATGGCCTTTAACTGTAATATCATTTTGTGAATATGATAATTCTTTACCTGATGCAACTTTAATTTGTTCTTTAACAATATCTACATTTGTAACCATTTCGGTTATAGGATGTTCTACTTGTACACGTGTATTCATTTCGAGGAAGTAGTAATTTCCATTGTCATACAAGTATTCAATTGTTCCAGCACTAGTATATCCAATATACTCTGCTGCCTTAACAGTACTTTCTCCCATTTCTTCTCTTAATTCATCGGTCATAATTGGGGAAGGTGCCTCTTCTAAAAGTTTTTGATGTCTTCTTTGAATAGAACATTCCCTATCTGCTAGATGAATTACATTACCTTCTTCGTCTGCTAAAACTTGGAATTCTATATGTCGAGGTTTTTCTAAATATTTTTCAATAAATACTGTAGAATCACCGAAATTTGTTTTTGCTACAGATTGGGTGGATTCAATTGCACGTATTAATTCATCTTCTTCATAAACAGTACGCATACCAATTCCACCTCCACCTGCAGATGCTTTAACAATAACAGGATAACCAATATCTTCAGCTATTTTTGTAGCGGTGTCAATATCTGAAACTCCTTTTTCTGTACCTTCAATAACAGGAACTCCTGCTTTTTTCATAATTTGTTTTGATGTTATTTTATCTCCCATTTTATTAATAACATCTCCACTTGGTCCAATAAGAGTGATTCCATTTTTTTCACATTCTTTTCCAAATTCCGGATTTTCAGCTAAAAAACCATATCCTGGGTGAATAGCATCTGCTTTAGAATCTACTGCAATATCAATAATTTTCTCAATATTTAAATATGATTGTTGAGGGCTTGGATTTCCAAGAGGATATTTTTCATCTGCATAATTTGTATAAAGAGAAGCTTTATCTGCATCAGAATATACTGCCACACTTTTAACTTCAAGATCACGGCATGCTCTCATAATTCTTATTGCAATTTCGCCTCTGTTTGCAACTAATACTTTATCAAACATTTAAAACCTCATTTATATTTTTTTTAGACAAAATACAATTAGTATAATCAATTATTTTTCTATTGTTTTAATTATTATAATACAATTTTTTTTTATAAAATACAATTTTTTTATAAATTTATTTTCAAAACAAAATATATTATATATAATATTTATTAAATATTTTATATCTATATTTTTATTTATTAATTTTTTTATGATATTTTTTTATTAAATTAAAGAATTATTAAAAATTAACTTTATAGATTTCAATGATTATTTGATATATTTTTATTTTTTTTTTTAAATTTTTTAAAATATATTTTGACTAGGATAATATGAAAATCAGACGTTTAAAAAATCTTGAGATGTTACTTGAAAATATATCTCCTCACCCAAATCCTAAAGTTGAACTTGAACAATATTCTACACCTGCAAATATTGCTGCAGATTTAATGTGGAATGCTTATACCTTAGGGGATATTAAAGGTAGAAATATTATAGATTTAGGATGTGGTACAGGTATATTTTCAATATCTTCGCTACTTTTAGATGCAAATAATGCACTTGCTATTGATATAGATAAGGAATCTTTAGAAAATGCAAAAAAAAATTTAACACATATAGATGTAGATAGTGAAAATCTTAAGTTTATTGAAAAAGATATTTGTGAAATTTCAAGTGTTCAGGAATTGGATATAAAAGGATTTAATAAAAAATCAGATACATTAATTCAAAATCCTCCATTCGGATCTCAAAAAAAAGGTATAAGACATATAGATAGAAAGTTTATAGAAATTGCAATCTCTAGTGCAAATGTAATATATTCCTTTCACATGAAAAGTACACATGATTTTGTATATGATTATTTTGAAAGTTTAGGTGGAAAAATTACTCATGAATTTTCATATGATTTTCCAATTAAAAAAATATATGATTTTCATAATAAGGAATCTGTAAATGTAGATGTTATAGTTTTCAGAGTTGAAAATTTTTAACAGCTATTTTTCATTTTATTATTATTATTTATGGCTATATTTAATTTATTTTTTTTTAAATGCACCCTTTAATTTAAAAAAATATTTGAAAAAACAATACCTTTATATAATAATAAAACATAGATTATAGTATTATATTCTCTTGAGTATAATAATTTTTGTAGCTGAGCTACAGGTATTATAGTTGATATAATATTGATTGATAAGTTTATTTAGTGATAGCTATCGAAGATTAGCATACATTTATATATAATTTTTAACAAATGTTTATAAATGCAAAATATTAATTTATTTATACCTAATTCATTTCTTGCAGAAACTAATGATTTAAAGATTAAAACCTATAAAGTAGGTATTATATCTAGAGCATTAGCTGTTTTTCGTATAAAAAATGTTATTATTTATAAGGACAATTCTTTTAATGATGAAAAAGGCATTAAAGATGCTAAATTCATAGAGACAGTTTTAAATTATATGAATACTCCTCAATATTTGAGAAAAAGAGCATTTCCTATACAATCAGATTTAAGACATGTTGGAATTTTGCCTCCTTTAAGGACTCCACATCATCCTACAGATAATTCTCCTCAAAAAGGAGATTACAGACAAGGATTTACAGTTAAAAGAAATAATAAAGGTACGTTTGTCGATATTGGTATGGATAAATTAGCTTTTTGTAAAGAACAATTATCTGTTAATAAAATTTTTAGCTTTAAAGTCACTAAAATTGCAAAAGAGATAATAGTCACACCTGATGAACCAGATGACATTTATTGGGGATATAAGACGATTAATAAAAATGATGGTCTTAAAAAAAGCTTAAATAAGTTCGATCCCAACCTTGTTGTTATTACAACAAGATATGCAGAAACAATAAATTCTATTTTTGATGAATTAAGGTATAAAATAAATAAATCTAACAATATTGCTATTGTCGTTGGTGGTCCTTATTCTTCTGTTGAAAATGATTATTCTGATTTCAAATGGGAATCTATTGAAATAAATACTATTCCTGAACAGGGTACTCAAACAGTAAGGACTGAAGAAGCAGTTGTTGCTACATTATCTTTATTTAACATATTACTAACAGATTAAATTAATAATTTAGTTAGAATATTGCATTTTTATCTTTAATTTTATAAATTAGTTAATTTGCTAAATTGTTCATAATCGATAGTTTTAAATTTTTTTATTCTATTTATAAACTAATCTAATTTGAATTTATCACTTTTAATAGTGTTAAGTATAAAATACTTTATTAATACTTATATAACTTAGTCTACATTATGTAAGATTTAGTTATTTATATATAGAATTAATTGATGATTTTATTATCTTTTAATTCTTGTTTACTTCAGGTTAATGTTTAATAAAAGCATTTTCCGAAAAATGATTTAAAATCAGTTTAAGAATATTAATTATAAAATACGAATATAATGGAGGTTAATTAATGGTTAGACATCATCAACCAAGAAAAGGGTCAGTTGCTTTTAGTCCTAGGAAAAGAGTAGCAAAAGAAACTCCTAGAATTAAATCATGGCCCGCATGTGATGAATCTAAATTACTTGCAATTGCTGGTTACAAAGTTGGTATGACTCATGCTACTGTTGTAGATAACAATAAAAATTCACCAACTAATGGTATGGAAATATCAACTCCAGTTACTGTATTGGAAGTACCACCAGTTGTAGTAATGGGAATAAGATCATATGAAAAAACAAATCGTGGGTATAAAGTTATTACTGAGGTTCTTGCAGATAATTTGGATGAAGAATTATCTAGGAAAATATCACTTCCTAAAGATTATAATAAATCTGAAGCTATTGCAAAAATACAGGATGCTTTAGACCGTACAGAAGAAATTAAAGTTTTAGTTCACACTAATCCTAAATTAGTATCTGGTATACCTAAGAAAAAACCTGAAATATTTGAGTGTGCAATTGGTGGAACTTCTGTTGAAGAAAAACTTAATGCAGCTATGGAATTATTAGGTAATGAAGTAAAAGCTAGTGATGTATTAAATGAAGGTCAATTTGTAGATGCTATTGCAACCACTAAAGGAAAAGGATTCCAAGGTGTAATTAAAAGATGGAATATTAGAATACAATATGGTAAAGCTGCTCGTAGTAGTAAAAAAAGACACGTTGGTTCTATTGGTCCATGGACTCCTAATAGAACTATGTGGACTGTTGCACAAGCAGGACAAATGGGTTATCATAAAAGAACTGAATTTAACAAAAAAATATTAAAAATTGGTTCTCAAGCTGAAACTAGTGAAGTTAATCCTGATGGAGGATTTATCCGCTATGGTTTAGTTAGGAACGATTATGTTTTAGTTAAAGGTTCTCTTCCAGGTCCTAGTAAAAGATTAGTTGTCTTAAGAAAAGCAATTAGACCTAAATCTGATGATGAAGCTGCTCCGCAAGTAAACTTTATTAGTACTAAATCTAAACAAGGGGTCTAAATATGAAAGTTAATGTTTATTCTATAGAAGGTAAAGTTTCTGGAGATGTAAAACTTCCACCTATTTTTGAAGAAGTTTATAGGCCAGATCTCATTAAAAGAGCAGTTATATCTATTCAAACTGCTAGAATTCAACCTATGGGTAACAATCCTATGGCAGGTAAAAGAACTTCCGCTACATCTTGGGGTTCAGGTAGAGGTGTTGCTATGGTACCAAGGATTAAAAATGGTTCTAAAGCAGGATTTATTCCACAGGCTATCGGTGGAAGAAAAGCTCACCCATTAAGAGTTGAAAAAGTACATCATGAGAAAATTAATAATAAAGAAAGAAGATTTGCAATAAGATCTGCTATTGCAGCTACTGCTAATAAAGAAATAGTTGAAGAAAGAGGACACAGAATTGAAAATGTTCCTGCATTCCCACTTGTTGTTGATGATGATCTTGAAGCAGTTAAAAAAGCTAAAGAAACTCGTGAAATCTTCCAAAATTTAGGTATTTATGATGATGTTATCCGTGCTAAAAACGGTAAGAAAATTAGAGCAGGTAGAGGAAAAACTAGAGGCCGTAAATATAAAAAAGTAAAAGGACCTTTAGTTGTTGTTGGTGATGATAAAGGTATCAGTTTAGGTGCTAGAAACCACGCTGGTGTTGATGTTGTATCTGTTGAAAATTTAAATGCAGAACTATTAGCTCCTGGTACTCATCCTGGAAGACTAACTATTTTTACAAAATCTGCTGTTGAAAAATTAGGAGGATTATTCCAATAAATTCATAAGAATTTATTGTAAAAGAAGGTAGATAATATGGATCCATATGCAGTTATTGTTAAACCTCATGTTTCTGAGAAAACTATGAATGCAATTGATTTAAATAATGAACTTACTTTTGTTGTAGATAGAAATTCTTCTAAAGCAGATATTAAAAGAGCTTTTGAAACCTTATTTGAAGAGCAAGTTGAAAGAGTTAATACTCATATTTCTCCAAAAGGTTTAAAATTAGCTTATATTAAACTTGCTGAAGAAGAAAAAGCTGAAGATATTGCTGTTAAAATAGGAGTATTCTAAGGAGGAAGTTGAATGGGAAAACGATTAATACATCAAAGAAGAGGTAGAGGAAATCCCCCTCATCGTGTAGCTTCTCACAGGTTCAAAGATAAAATCCAATATAGAGCTTATGATAATATTGAAAAAGAAGGTAGTTTAAAAGGAATAGTTACAGATATTATTCACGATCCTGCTAGAACTGCACCTATTGCTAAAGTTAAATTTGAAAATGGAGAACAAAAATTTATTTTAGCTCCTGAAAGTATTCAAGTTAAAGATGAAATTGAATGCGGTATTTCTGCACCAATTAGTTTTGGTAACACATTACCACTTGCAGAGATTCCTGAAGGTACTCCAGTTTATAATATTGAAAATAGACCTGGTGATGGTGGAAGATTTGTAAGATCTTCTGGAACTTATGCTTCCTTAATTACTCATGATGCAGATAAAGCTGTTATTGAGTTACCTTCTGGTGAATTAAAGTCTTTCAATCCTAATTGCCGTGCAAGTATTGGTATTGTAGCTGGTGGAGGAAGAAAAGAAAAACCATTCCTTAAAGCAGGTAATAGATGGCATTTACTTAAAGCTAAAGGTAAGAAGATGATGACCGTTAGAGGTGTTGCAATGAACGCTATAGACCACCCTCATGGTGGAGGTAACAGACAACACCCAGGACGTCCTACTACTATTTCAAGACATGCGCCACCTGGAAGAAAAGTTGGTTCTATTGCTGCTAAACGTACAGGTAAAAGGAGATAGATGAAGGAGGTATCACTTTGGCTAGAAAAATATATAAATATCGTGGATACACTTTAGAAGAATTACAAAACATGTCTTTAGAAGACTTTATTCAATTATTACCCGCAAGACAAAGAAGGTCTTTAAAAAGAGGATTTTTACCAAGACAACAAATTGTCTTAGATAAAATGAGAAAATTAAATGAAGAAGGTAAAAAAGATGGTAGGCCAGTTGTCATTAGGACTCATTGTAGAGATATGATTGTACTTCCTGAAATGGTTGGCACTACCTTTGGAATATATGATGGTCATAATTTTGTTGAAGTTACAATTATGCCTGAAATGATTGGTTGTTACTTTGGTGAATTTGCACCTACAAGGCAAAGAGTTCAACATGGTGACCCAGGTATGGGAGCAACAAGATCATCTATGTTTGTACCATTGAAATAAGGAGATTTTTAACATGGCTAAAAAATATGCTTATAATGAAGATGAAAATAGTGAAAAACAAATTGCACATGCTATGGCTAGATCTCTTAAAGTTTCTCCTAAACATTGTGTGGATATTTGCAGTGCTATTAGAGGAATGAATGTTCAAAAAGCTAAAAATTATTTAAATGATGTTATTGATATGAAACAAGCAGTTCCTTTTAAAAGACACAACAAGAAAGTTGGTCACAGAAAAGGTTTAAAAGGTTGGACTGCTGGAAGATATCCTGTTAAAGCAGCATCAGCAGTTTTAAAAGTTTTAGAAAATGCTGAAGCAAATGCAGAATATAAAGGTATGGATATTGAAAATCTTAAAATTGAACATATATCCAGTCATAGAGGAATGGTTATTAGAGGTGCAATTCCAAGAGCATTTGGAAGAGTAACTCCATTTAACACACCTACTACTCATGTACAAATAGTTTTAATGGAGGCTTAAATCTATGATAGAAAAAGATTTTGTTACAGAAGGTCTTAAGAGGACAAAAATTGATGAATTCTTAGAATCCGAACTTGATAGAGCAGGTTACGGTGGAATGGATGTACAAGTTACTCCTCTTGGAACTATGGTTATTGTTCGTGCTGAAAGACCAGGTATGGTTATTGGTAGAGGTGGAAAAACTGTAAGAGCAATTACTCAAACTCTTAAAAATGAATTTGAATTAGATAATCCTCAAGTTGAAGTTAAACAAGTTGATGTTCCTGAACTTAATCCAAGAATAATGGCTTCTAAAATTGCTAATATGTTACAAAGGGGTATGCATTTTCGTAGAGTTGCATATTCTAATATTCGTAGAATTATGGGAGCTGGAGCACAAGGTGTAGAAATTACAATTTCTGGAAAAATTAGAGGTTCAAGATCTGCTGTTGCTAAATTTGTTGAGGGTTATATTAAAAAATGTGGTGAACCTGCAACTAAATATGTACAAGAAGGATTTTCAACTGTACGTTTAAAACCAGGTGTTTTAGGAGTATATGTAAGAATTATGCCTCCAGAAGCAGTTTTACCTGATAAAGTTGAAATTATTGCTCCTCAAATAGAAGAAACTATTGAAGAAGTTGAAGAAGTTGTTGATGAATCTGAAAGTGTTGAAGTATCTGAAGAAATTGAATCTTTAGACGATACTGAAGAACTTGAAGACTTAGAAGATTTAGAAGAAATTTCTGAAGATATTGAAGAAGTTGCTGAAGATTCTGAAGAAGTTGAAGAAGTAGAAGTTGCTGAAGAATCAGATTCAGATGATTCTGAAAAAAGTGAGGATTCTGATAAAGAATAATTAGAGGGTTGAAATAATGGCAATTTTAAGAAGTAAAGAAATTTGGGAAATGGAATATGAAGAAATTCAAGAGAAATTACTTGAACTCAAATCAGAATTATCAAAAAATGTTTCTAAAAGTGCTGCTTCAGGAGTTGTTGAAAACCCTGGTAATATCAGAGAACTTAAAAGAACTATAGCACGCGTTCTTACAATCATGAATGAAAAGGAGAAGGAGAATTAAATGTCAAAAATCTGTGATGTATGTGGTCTTCCAGAAGAACTTTGTGTTTGTGAAGAAATTGCAAGAGAAGTTCAAACCGTAAAGGTATATACTGTAAGACGTCGGTTTGGTAAACTTATGACAATTGTCGAAGGTATTGATGAACATGATATTGATATTAAAGAGCTTACTAAATCTTTAAAAGCCAAATGTGCATGCGGAGGAACATCTAAAAAAGGTCAAATAGAACTTCAAGGGGACCATAAGGTTAAAGTTAAAGAAGTTTTATCTGGCATGGGTTTTTCTTCAGACACAATTGAAATTAGAGAGTCTAAAAAGAATAAGAAACGAAATCGTGGGAGAAGGTAATTTCTAATAAGCTTTAGACTTTATAGGTAAAATATGATAAGTTCGAAAAATTTAATTTATCATGAATTAATCGGTCTTAATGTTGAAATAATCGATAGTTCTGCGGAATCTTTAATTGGAATTAAAGGAAAAGTGATTGATGAGACAAAAAAAACTTTGATGATTGAAACTTCAGATAAAAATGAAAAATTAGTAGCTAAGGATGTTTCGATTTTTCAATTTGAAGTTCCAGATGGAACATATCTTGAAGTTGATGGGAAAATTTTGTTAAGTCGTCCAGAAGATCGTATAAAGAAGAGATATAAAAAAATTTAATTGGTGATAATATGGTTGGTCTTAATGTTCAAGAACCCGAAAACGAATGCAATGATCCAAATTGTCCATTTCATGGTGATTTGCCTGTAAGGGGACAAGTTCTTGAAGGTACTGTTACTACTAATAAAGCAGAAAGAACAGTTACTGTGGAACGTAGTTACTATAAATTTATTCGTAAATATGAAAGATATGAAAAAAGAAAATCAAGAATCAATGTTCATAAACCTGATTGTATTGATGTAAATGTTGGAGATGAAGTTAAAATAGCAGAATGCAGACCTTTAAGTAAAACTAAACATTTTGTTATTGTTGAAGTAAAAGGAGAATAAATCATGAAAGCAATTACATCTAATGTTACAAAAGCATTACCTATAGGTGCAAGACTTGATTGTGTAGACAATACCGGTGCACGTGAAATTGAAATTATATCAGTCAAAGGATTCAAAGGAGTCCGTAGAAGAATTGATACAGCGGGTGTTGGAGATTTAGTTATTGCTTCAGTTAAAAAAGGTACTGCTGATATGAGAAGAGAAATTGTTCAGGCTGTAGTAGTCAGACAGAAAAAAGAATACAGACGTGTTGATGGTCTCCGTGTAAAATTTGAAGATAATGCTGCAGTAATTATTACTCCAGAAGGATTATTAAAAGGATCTGAAATTAGAGGTCCTGTAGCAAAAGAAGCAGCTGACAGATGGCCTAGTGTAGGTAGTGCAGCTAGTATATTAGTATAGGTGATAAGATGTCAAAACAACCTAGAAAACAAAGAAAAGCTCTTTACGAAGCACCATTACACAAACGTAACGCTCGTATGGCTGCTACATTAAGTAAAGATTTAAGAGAAGATTTAGGTAGAAGGTCTTTACCTGTTAAAGTAGGAGATAAAGTAAAAGTTCTCCGTGGTGATTTTAAAGGTGATGAAGGTAAAGTTGAATCCGTTAATTATAAAAATTATACCGTCATTGTTGAAGGTGTAACTTTAAATAAAGCAGATGGAACTACCATATATCTTCCAATTCATCCATCAAATTTGATGATTATTGATGTAGATTTAGATGACGAAAGAAGAAGTAAATCAAGTGAGGGAGAATAATGGCAAAAATGGGATCTAGAAAGCATTTAAAAACTTATAAAGCTCCAAAAACTTGGCCTATTCATCCAAAAGAACATACTTGGACTGTTAAACCTCAAGCTGGGCCTCATGCTATTGAAGATTCTTTAACTTTAATGATTATTGTTAGAGATGTTTTAGCTCTTGGTGATAATTCTAGAGAAGCTAAAAGGGTTATTAACTCAGGTAATGTTTTAATTGATGGTAGAGCTAGAAAAGATTATAAATTCCCTGTTGGATTTATGGATATTATCTCTATTCCTAAAACTGGGGAAAATTATAGGGTACTTTTAGATAATAAGAAAAGATTAACTTTACACCCTATAGATGATGGTAGCTTTAAATTATCTAAAATTGTAAATAAAACCACTATTAAAGGTGGATTAACTCAGTTAAATCTCCATGATGGTAGAAATGTTCTTACTGAAGAAGAATATTCTGTTGGAGATGTTGTTAACTTAAAAGTACCAGAACAAGAAATTGTTGAATCTTATCCTCTTGTTGAAGGGGCTAATGTTCTCGTTACTGGTGGTAAACACACAGGAGAACTTGGTACTGTTAAAGAAATTATTATTAATGAATCATCAAAACCAAATACTGTAATTATTGAAGACTCAAGCAAAAATCAATTCTTAACCTTAAAAGATTATGCATTTGTTGTTGGAAATGATAAACCAGTTATTTCTTTATTGGAGGTTAATAAATGAATCCAATGAATGAAGTTGTAATTGCAAAAGCTACTGTAAATATTGGTGTAGGTGAAGCTGGTGATAAATTATCCAGAGCACTTAATTTAATTGAATCTATGTTCGGACAAAAACCAGTTAGGACTTTTTCTAAAGTTACCAATCCAGAATTTGGTATTAGGAAAAAACAACCTATTGCTTGTAAAGTTACTTTACGTGGTGAAAAAGCTGATAATGCAATTAAAATGGTGTTAGATGGTATTAACAACAATATTAAATCAACTCAATTTGATGCTCAAGGTAATCTTTCTTTCGGTATTGCAGAACATATTGATATTCCTGGAATGAAATATGATCCGGATATAGGTATTTTAGGTATGAATGTTTCTGTAACTTTTGAAAAACCAGGATACAGGATTAATAGAAGAAGAATTCAAAATCATAAAGTTCCTAATAGACACAGAATTACTAAAGAAGAAACTATGCAATATATGAAAGAGAATTTCAATGTTAATTATGTTGATTTAGAAGAAGAGGAAGAATAGATAGGTGATACTGTGGCAAAAAAATACGGTAGAGGTTCTAAAAAATGTTCTAGATGTGGGGACCATTCTGCTATGGTTAGTAGATATGGTATCAATCTTTGTAGACAATGTTTTAGAGAAGTTGCTCCTAAAATAGGATTTAAAAAATATAATTAGAGGTGAATTAAATGACTCTTATGGACCCTCTTGCAGATGCTTTAACTAATATTAGAAATAATGAATTACAAGTAAATTCTTCTTGTACTATTCGTCCTGCATCCAAACTTATAGGACATGTTTTAAGTGTTATGAAAAAAGAGAATTATATCAGTAATTTTGAATATGTAGATGACGAAAAAGCAGGTATATTCCAAGTTGAATTAGATGGTAACATCAATCAATGTGGTGTAATTAAACCTCGTCATGCTGTTAAAAAAGACGAATTCGAAAAATTTGAAAAAAGATATTTGCCAGCAAAAAATTTTGGTATATTAATAGTTACTACTCCTGAAGGAATTATGACTCATAAAGAAGCTAAATCTAAAGGAATTGGTGGACGTTTGTTGGCTTACATGTATTAGGTGATTAATATGGTATTAGCTGCAGCTTTAAGGGAAGAACTTATTATCCCTGACGGCGTTGAAGTTATATTAGATGAAGGGGTCACTGTAAAAGGACCTCAAGGTGAAATTAGTAGAAAATTCAACTATCCTAATGTTAAAATTTCAAAAGATAATGATAAATTATTATTAGATGTTGATTTTCCAAAAAGTAGAGATAAATCAATGATAGGTACTATCAAAGCTCATATTTCCAATATGATAATTGGTGTAACAGACGGTTTTACATATAATATGAAAATAGTCTTTGCACACTTTCCAATGACTGTAAAAGTTAATGGAAAAACTGTAACTATTGATAATTTCGTAGGTGAAAGACACCCAAGGACTTCTAAAATTGTTGGAGACGATACAAAAGTTACAGTCAAAGGGGACCAAGTTATTATAACTGGTATTAATAAAGAGCATGTTGGTCAAACTATGGCTAATTTAGAACAAGCAACTAAAATTAAAGGCAAAGATCCTAGGGTATTCCAAGATGGAATTTATTTAGTTAGTAAAGAATAGGTGATTCGATGAGTAAACAATTTAAAAGACAAGAATACGCTAGATATAAAAAACTTGGAGAAAAATGGAGAAAACCTAGAGGAAGAACTAGTAAAATGAGAAGATATGAAGCAGGAAAACCTAAAATGCCTGCTATAGGTTATGGATCTCCTAAAGAATCTAGGAACTTACACCCTTCAGGTTATGAAGATGTTCTTGTTTACAACTTAAAAGAATTAGAAAACTTAGACCCAGCATCTCAAGCTGCTAGAATAAGTTCTTCTATTGGTAAAAATAAAAAATCTAGGATGTTAGAAAAAGCATCAGAACTAGGAATTAAAGTTTTAAATAAATAGATTAATTTAATTTACTTTTATATAAATTTTATTTTATTATAAAGGGGACTTAAATATTTTATTTAAGTAGTAATAATAAGGAGGTTAATCAATGAATCTTACTACTCAAAAAAGATTAGCTGCAGATATACTTAAAGTAGGACTCAATCGTGTATGGATTGATCCTGAAAGAATTGAACAAGTATCCAGGGCTATTACTAGAGATGGAGTTAGGCAGTTAATCGATCAAGGGGCTATTAAAGCTAAACCTCAAACGGGTATTAGCAGTTACAGGTCTAAAAAAATAGCACAACAAAAGAAAAAAGGAAAACGTAAAGGTAAAGGTAGTGTTAAAGGAGCAAAACATGCAAGAACTCCTAAAAAACAAGCTTGGATGACTACTATCAGAGCTTTAAGAACTGATTTAAGAGATATGCGTGATGCTGGAGAAATCGATGCTACTACCTATAGGAAATTATATAAAATGGCAAAAGGTGGAGCATTTAAAAGTAAATCTTATATGAAAAATTATGCTCGTGACCATGATATGATTAAAAATTAGGAGTGAATAGAATGGCACAAGGTTCAAATTATAAAGTAGCATTTAGAAGAAGAAGAGAAGGCAAAACTGATTATGGTCAAAGATTTAAATTAGCTGATTTAGATACTCCTAGATTAGTTGTCAGAGTTTCAAATGCTAATGTTATTGTTCAAGTTATAAATATTCGTAATGGTGGAGATGAAACCGTTGTATCCGCTCATAGCAAAGAACTTAGAAAATTAGGCTGGTTAGGTGGTTCTAAAAATACTAGTGCAGTATACTTAACTGGTTACTTATGTGCTAAAAAAGCATTAAGTGAAGGTGTTGAATATGCAGTATTAGATATTGGTTTAAAATCTTCTATCAAAGGTTCAAAAGTATTTGCTGCTCTTAAAGGAGCAGTTGATGCTGGTTTAGAAATTCCTCATGGAGAATCTGTTCTTCCTGAAGATGATCGTGTCAAAGGTCAAAATATTGCTGATTATGCAGAATCATTAGATGGAGATGAACTTAATAAAAAATTCTCACAATATATTGAAAGAGGTCTTCAACCTGTAGATTTACCTAATCATTTTGAAGAAATTTTAAATAAAATTGATGAGGCTGAGGTATAAATATGAGTTTTAATTTAGAAGAATGGGAACCTAAAACCAATGTCGGTAGAATGGTTAAAGATGGAACCATTACTGATATTGATGAAATATTTGAAAAAGGTCTCTCAATAATGGAATTAGAAATTATAGATACTTTACTTCCTGATTTAGAAGAAGAAGTCATGGATGTTAATTTAGTTCAAAGGATGCACAAATCCGGTAGAAAAGTTAATTTTAGAGTTATTGTTGCAGTAGGTAACAAAAATGGTTATGTTGGTTTAGGCCAAGGTAAAGCTAGAGAAGTTGGTCCTGCAATTAGAAAAGCTGTTGATAATGCTAAATATAATATTATAAAAGTTAGAAGAGGCTGTGGAGATTGGGGTTGTGTTTGTGGAAGACAACATACCGTTCCATTCAAAGTCAATGGTAAAGCAGGTAGTGTAAATGTTACCCTTATGCCTGCTCCTGCAGGTGTAGGTCTTGCTATTGGTGACGTTGGTAAAACTATAATGTCTCTTGCAGGTTATGAGGATGTATGGTCTCAAACTAGTGGTCAAACTCAAACTACTATTAACTTTGCAAATGCAGTTTTTGATGCATTGAAAGAAGTTTGTAAAGTTAAAGCAAGTGAAAATGATCTTAAAGCAATGGGAGTTATATCCAAATAATGGTGATTTTATGTTTTTAGTAATAAGAATTAGAGGAAGAACTGGAGTTAAAAAAGGCATTTCAGATACAATGGAGATGTTAAGACTCAATAGAATCAGCCATGCTGTATTAATTGATGAAAATGACAGTTATAAAGGTATGCTCCAAAAGGCTAAAGATTATATTACTTGGGGTGAAATTGATGCTGAGACTTTAACTAAAATCATCTCTAAAAGAGGTAGATTAGTTGGAGATGTACATATCAGTGATGAATACCTTAAAGAGAATACTGATTATAAATCTATTGAAGAATTAGCTAATGCTTTAATTGCTGGTGAAGTCAAAGCTCAAGATGTTGGTATGAAACCTGTATTCCGTTTCCATCCTCCTAGAAAAGGTTACAAAGGAATTAGAAAACCTATTACTGAAGGTGGATCTTTAGGTTATCGAGGTGAAGATATTAATGATCTTGCTTTAAGAATGGCATAAATTAGGTGATTAATATGATTAGACAAAAACGTAAAATTACTAAACAACGCGGAACCAGAACTAATGGTGGAGGAGTTGTTAAAAATCGTAGAGGTTATGGTAACAAAGGTGGAAGAGGTAAAGCAGGTTCTGGAAAACAACATTGGACCAGAACTGTAATTGAAAATAAAAATTACTTCGGAAAACATGGTTTCAAAAGACCTCAAAAAATGATTAAAAAAGTTAATCCTGTAAACATTAGTTATTTAGAAGATCAATGTGATGTTTTAATTGAAAAAGGATTAGCTAGTGAAGAAGGAGATTCTATTGTTATAGATGTTACTGATTTAGGTTATAATAAAGTTTTAGCTAAAGGAAATATTAGCAAAAAATTAGTTATTAAATCTCCTAAATTTTCTGAATCTGCTAAATTCAAAATTGAAGAAGCAGGTGGGGAGGCAGTAGAATTATAAATAATAAATTTTAATAAATATTATTTATTATTTTATTATTTTTTAAATTTAATATTATATTGTGATATTTTTTATTACTTTAAAATTAAGAACAAATTTTTTTATAGAGGTAAAATATGAGTAGTTTAGATATTTTCACTCCAATATTTAAATTTTTACCTGAAGTTAAAGCTCCAACACATAGGCAAGACTTTAAAGAAAAAGGAAAATGGACTATTTTAGTATTAGTCTTATATTATATACTTTCTCAAATACCTTTGTATGGTTTAAGTTCAGGTGCAGTTGATCAATTTGCACAAGTAAGAGCTGTTATGGCAGGTAGTTTTGGTTCTATCCTTACGTTGGGTATTGGTCCTATTATTACAGCATCTATTGTTCTTCAGTTATTAGTTGGTGCTAAATTATTAAACTTAGATTTATCTACTCACCATGATAAAGCTCTCTTCCAAAGTACTCAAAAAGTTTTAGCAATACTTTTTACATTGTTTGAAGCACTTGTTTTAGTATTTACGGGAAGTTTATCTCCTATTGATAATTCATATTTCGGTGTATTATTATTACAACTTGTTATTGGTGCAGTTTTAATTTTATACCTTGATGAAGTTGTTTCAAAATGGGGATTTGGTAGTGGAATTGGTTTATTTATTGCCGCTGGTGTAGCTGAACAGATTGTAGTAGGTTCTTTCAACTTTATTCCAACTGCTAGTGGTGCACTTCCAGGAAAAATTCCAGGATTTATTCAAGGATTAATAGCAGGATCTCCAGACTTTACTATGTTAATTCCAATATTTGCTCTAATAGTTGTATTTTTAGTTGCAGTATATGGAGAAAGTATGAGAGTAGAAATCCCTATTTCTCATGGTCAAGTTAAAGGACATGGAAGAGTTAGAGGAGCTGTTGGAAAATATCCATTAAAATTCATTTACGCAAGTAACATGCCAGTTATTTTAACTAGTGCACTTTTAGTTAATGTTTCATTAATTGCAAGTATTTTCCAAAAAGTAGGTTTCCCTATTTTTGGTGAGGTTCAACAAGGTAAAGCAATTAGTGGTCTTGCATTGTGGTTATCTACTCCTACAGGAAGTGTTATATTTACTAATCCTTTAAGAGTATTATTCTTTGCAATTGTATATTTATTATGTTGTGTACTATTCTCTTGGTTATGGGTTGAAATCAGTGGATTAAATGCAAGAGAGGTTTCTAAAAAGTTATACCAATCTGGTATACAAATTCCTGGATTTAGAAGTAGTAAAAGACAATTATATAAAATTATGAAAAAATATATTCCTCCATTAACTATTCTTGGAGGTTTATTTGTAGGATTATTAGCATTTGGTGCTGATTTAACCGGGGCTCTTGGAGGAGGTACTGGTGTTCTTCTTACTGTAGGTATTGTCTATAGGTTATATGAGGAAATTGCTCAAGAACAACTTATGGAAATGCATCCAATGTTAAGAAACTTCTTAGGACAGTAATTGTAATGAATATTAAATAATTTAAAAATTGATTGAGGCAAAAAAATGACATTAGTAATTTTAACAGGTATTCCGGGGTCTGGTAGTTCAACAATAATTAATAAAACTTTAGAACAAGTTGATTATCTTCATTTAAACTATGGAGATGTTATGACTCAGATTGCTATTGATAAAAATCTTGTAGAAAATAGAGATCAGATAAGAAAATTATCTCCAGAAACTCAAAAAGATATTCAAAAGCAAGCTGCAGCTAAAATCAGTGAAGAATCTAAAAATAATAATGTTATTGTTGATACACATTGTACTATTAATACACCAAAAGGGTTCCTTCCAGGTCTTCCTAAATGGGTTCTTGAATCTTTAAATCCTGATTTATTTGTTTTGGTTGAAGCTAATCCTGATGAAATTATCTTTAGAAGACTTAACGATGAAACTCGTGATAGGGATGTTGAAAAAGCTGATATGATTAAACTTCATCAAGAAATGAACAGAGCAGCAGCAATGGCTTATGCTACATTAACTGGTGCTACTGTTAAAATAATAGAAAATCATGATAATCATCTAGACCCTACAATTAGAAAAATGGTAACTCTTTTAGGATAATAAAGTTTTAAATTTATAGAGGTAATATTATGGCTGGTATATTTGATTCAGTGATAAATGCTATGAATAGTATTTTTGGGCCAATTTTAGCTCATGATCCTACTCCAAATAATCCAATATTAACAATTTTTATTATTTCATTTATCGTTTCTCTTATTACAACGATTGCAAATAAATATTTGGTAGATCAAAAAGAATTAGCTAAAAACCAAAAAGAAATGAAGGAATTCCAAAAAAAGTTTAAAGAGGCTCAACAAAGTGGAAACGAAAAAGAAATTAAGAAAATGAAAGATAAACAAGTAGAAATGATGCAAAAAAATAGTAAAATGATGACTCAGCAATTTAAACCTATGATTGCTACTATGGTTCCAATTTTACTTGTATTTTATTGGATGAGATTTTCTGCTGTTGCAAAAGCAGTTGTAATCTTACCTCCTGTAGTTTATTATTGTACTTTAGTACCTGTATTCCATTTTATAGGTCCTCTTATACCAGGTTATGGTGCCGTTAACCCTCATGCTCCAGCATGGAGTATAGGTTGGTTAATGTGGTATATGATTTGTACATTTGGAATGTCTCAAATATTAAGAAAATTTATGGGATTCGAACAAGGATTTTAGTTAATATTTCTAGAAATGATAATATTTTTGGATATTTTATTTTCCATAAATCCTTTCAATACTCATATTTTTTATAATATTAAAAATATAATATTTATTTATTATTCACTCAATTTGAATAATTTTTATTAGTTATTATTAAAATTTAATGTATTAAAAAATAAAGTTAATTAGGTGATATAATGCCTGCAAATAGGTTTAGATCTCGTTCTTATAAAAGAATGAATAAAAAAACTCCTGGTGGAGTAAATGTTTTAAGATATAAAAAGAAAAAACCGGGTAAGCATGTTTGTGCAGAATGTGGAGCAATTTTACACGGTGTCCCTCGTGGTCGTCCATTTGAAATTAAAAAATTGTCCAAATCTCAAAAAAGACCAAACCGTCCATTTGGCGGTAATTTATGTCCTAAATGTGCTCGTAAACATTTTAAAAATGAGGCAAGGAAATAATGATTATTACAATCGGTGGGCCTGCAGGTAGTGGAACAACTACTGCTGCTAAAGTATTATCAGAAAAATTAGATATTCCCTTTTTATCAACTGGATTCATTTTTAGGGATATGGCTAAAGAGTATGGGATGACACCTATTGAATTTAGTAAGTTTGCTGAAAATAATACGGACATCGATAAAGAAATTGATAAAAGACAAGCTGATATAGCTTATGAATCTGGAAACATTATAGTTGAAGGTAGATTATCAGCACATTTTATTGAAGCTGATCTTAAAGTTTGGTTAACTGCACCATTAGATATACGTGCAGAAAGAGTTCATGATAGAGAATTTAAGTCAATTGAACAAGCAGCTCGTGAAATTAAAATACGGGAAGATAGTGAGGCTTCAAGATTTAAGGAAATACATGGTATAGATATTTATGATTATGATATTTATGATGTAGTGTTAAATACAGATTCATTTAGTCCAGAAAGTATTTCTAAGATTATTTTAAATATTTTAAAGGTGATATAATGGCATCAATCGAAGTTGGTAGAGTATGTGTTAAAACTGCTGGTAGAGAAGCAGGAGAAAAATGTGTAATTGTGGAAATTATTGATGAAAGTTTTGTTGAAGTTGTAGGTACTGAAGTTAAAAATAGACGTTGTAATATTAACCATTTAGAACCTACTGAAGATACTGTTGAAGTTTCTGATGATATTGAAGCAGTTAAATCCGCATTAGAATCTTTATAGAACAATTTATATTGTTTTATAAAATTCATTCCTACTTTTTTTTTAAATTCGTTTATCTTTTTTTTTTAATAAAAAATTAGTTTTAATTTTTCTTTATATATTATTTTATAATTTTTTTTATATTATTTAATTCTTTTATAGTCTTTTTTAGTTTCATATTAGTTTTTAGATAATTATTTTAATTTTCATGTTTTTTGATATTTTTTATTTGTTTTAACTTTTAAAATTATTTTAATTTAATTTCTAATTATAAAATCTTAAAAATAGTAAAGATTATTATTTATTTAATTCATATACTATAATGGTGTAAAAATGGGAGAACTTATTGAGAAATCTCATAGTGAAACAGATTATAAATATGGTCTAGAACCATATAAACGCCCTATAGAAGAACATATTAATAAAGGGCTTATTAATTTAGATAAACCATCAGGACCTACTTCTCATGAAGTTGATTCATGGGTTTTAAAAATTTTAAATGCTTCTAAAACAGGTCATGGAGGAACTCTAGATCCGAAAGTTACTGGGATTTTACCTATGGGAATTAATTCTGCTACTCGTTCTATTCAACTTTTATCTTCTGCAGCTAAGGAATATGTATGTCTTATGAATATTCATGCTTCTTTAAATGAAGATCAAATTATTAAAATATTCGATGAATTTACAGGTAAAATATTTCAGATGCCTCCTGTTAAATCAGCTGTTAAAAGAGAATTACGTGCAAGAAATATTTATTATGCAAACATTGCAGAAATTGATGATAGGTATGTCTTGTTTAGAATAGGTTGTGAAGCTGGAACATATGTTAGAACATATTGTCATGATATTGGTGAAGCTTTAGGTTGTGGTGCTCATATGGCTGAACTTAGAAGAACCCAAGTAGGTTCTTTTAATGAAGATTTTAATCTTGTAACTCTTCAGGACTTAACTGATGCATATTATTATTATAAACATGAAGATAACGAAGAAGAACTTAGAAAAATTATTATACCTATGGAAGAGGCTGCTGCACATATGCCTAAAATTTATGTTAAAGATTCGGCTGTTGCTGCTCTTACTCATGGTGCTGACCTTGCAGCTGGAGGAGTATCTTTATTGTCTAATAATATTCGTCCGGGAGATAATGTTGCAATTTTTACATTAAAAAAAGAGCTCATTGGTTCAGGTATTAGTCGATATTCATCAGAAAATCTAATGAATGCTGATTCAGGTATTGTTTTAACAACAAACCATATTTTCATGTCTGAAGATACTTATCCTATCTGTTGGAAATGATTATTTAAGTTTTAAAAAAATTTTCTTTAGTTTAGATTCCCTTTTTTATCAAAATTATATTTTTTTTATAATTGTAATTTTATTGTAATTTTCTTAGAATTATCAAAACCTTTATATATAAAAATTTTATAATATTATTATATCTTATTATATTAATAACATAATAAGTTTATAAGTTTATTAACTTATTTTTTTTAATTGGTATGTATAACTAATGTATCTACTTAAATGGTTATTATACTTATGCCGAGATAGTCTAGCCTGGTAAGGCGCAAGACTGGAAATCTTGTGGAGATCTCTCCTCCTGGGTTCAAATCCCAGTCTCGGCGTTTATTGGTAATTTTCAATTTATTAATTTAATTTTTTTGTTTGATTTTAACTTTTTAGTTATTTTCTTTGAATTTAATTTTTTTAATAATTGTAATTAACTAATAATTTGTATGCTTAGATTGTTTTTAATCTAAGTTTTTTGATTGTAAAAACTGTGTTTTGTAAATTATTTTATTTACTTTTATGTTTTTAAGATTATTTGCAAAATATTCGAATCTATAATCATCTCGTAGGTTCGCTCTGAAAAATATGGAGGTTAATAAATGGCAGATGAAGAATTTAAACATTTAGTACGTATTTCAAGAAAGGACGTAAATGGTAATAAAACTTTCGAATATGCTTTAACTGATATTAAAGGTATCGGTTTATCTTTATCTAGAACTATCGGTCTTATTTTAGGTTTCGATTTAAATGAAAAAATCGGATATATTTCTGATGAAAATGTTTTAAAAATCGAAGAAATTTTAGAAGATCCTAAAAAATTTGGCATACCTGATTGGATGTTGAATAGAAGAAACGACTATGCTACTGGTGAAACTATTCATTTAATTGAATCTGATCTTGATATGATGTTAAGAGAAGATTTAAATAGAATGAAAAAAATCAGAAGTTATAAAGGTAGAAGACACGAAGTAGGTTTACCTGTCAGAGGTCAAAGAACTAAAGCTACATTTAGACATGGTTCTTCTGTAGGTGTTAGTCGTAGCAGATAAGGATTAATGACTTTTTTTTAAATTATTCCTATGAATTTTTATAAATAAATAATTATAAGGAGATATTATTATGGGACATCCACGTAAAGCAAGAAAAAAATATAATACCCCTCCTCATCCTTGGAATGCTGAAAGAATTAAATCAGAAAACAAGTTAATGGTTAAATACGGCTTAAAAAATAAAAAAGAAATTTGGAAAGCTGATACTTTAGTTAGAAAATACAGTAGGGAAGCAAGATATTTACTTGGTTTTGCTCAAGATCAAGCTGTTGAAGAAAAAAATGAATTATTAGGGCACTTAGTTAGAATCGGTGTTTTATCTGAAGATGCTCATCTTGAAGACATTCTTAATTTAAATGTTGAGGATATTTTAAGAAGGAGATTACAAACTGTTGTTCATCGTAAAGGTTTAGCACGTACTGCTAAAGAAGCTAGAATGTTTGTTGTTCATGGTCATATTGCTATGAATGGTAAAAAAATAGATTCTCCTAGTTTCATGGTTAAAAGAGGAGAAGAAGAATTTGTTGGTTTCTATGGTAACTCTTCTGTAGCTAAACAAATTGAGGAATTTAACAATAACAAAGCGAAAGCTGATGAAAAATCTGAATAGTAGGTGTAATTATGGCGAAAGATGAAAAATGGGGAATAGCTAATATTTATTCATCATTTAATAACACTATTATAACTGTAACCGATATTACTGGTGCTGAAACAATTACCCAATGGTCTGGTGGAAAAGTTGTACGGTCTGATAGACAAGAATCCTCTCCTTTTGCAGCTATGGAAGCAGCAACTCGTGCAGCTGAAGATGCTAAAGAGAAAGGTTTCATTGGATTACATATTAAAGTAAGAGCTCCTGGTGGAAACGGACCTAGAAGTCCTGGTCCAGGTGCACAAGCAACTATCCGTGCTTTAGCTAGAGCGGGTATTAAAATTGGTAAAATTGAAGATATAACTCCAATTCCTCATGATGGTACTGGTCGTCCTGGTGGTAAAAGAGGTAGAAGAGTATAAGAAGGTTTTTTAAAATGGAGATTGAAGTCAAGAGTAAAAAAGATGATGAAATTATTTTCATTATCCGTGATGCAAATGTACCTTTTGTCAATGCTATTAGGAGGGCTGCTATGATGTCTGTTCCTAAATTAGCAATTGAGGATGTTAATATTATTAAAAATGATTCCGCAATGTTTGATGAAGTACTTGCTCATAGATTAGGTCTAACTCCTTTGGTTTCAGATTTAAAATCTATTGAAGGTCTTGTTGTTGGTGATGATTGTGACTGTGATGATTATTGTTCAAGTTGCAGTGTATCATTTACTTTAAAAGAGAAAGGACCTGGAGTTGTCTATTCTAAAGATTTAGTCTCTTCTGACCCTAATATCAAACCTGTTTATGACACAATTCCTTTAGTTAAACTAAAAGAAAATCAAGAAATCGAACTTGAAGCGGTAGCTAAATTAGGTTTTGGTAAAGATCATGCTAAATGGATGCCTACTACAGTTTGTGCATATAAACAATATCCAAAAATCACTTTCAATAAGGATGTAGACCCAGATTATGATTGTGCTTCAAAATGTCCGAGAGGTATTTTAAAATCTGATAAAAGGTCTAAAATCATTAAAGTTTTAGATATTGAAAATTGTTCTATGTGTAAAAGTTGTGTTAGGGCTTGTGTCAATGATTATATTCAAGTTGGATATGAAGAAAATAATTTTATTTTTAAGATTGAAACAGATGGATCAATGCCTCCAAAAGAGGTTTTATTAAAAGCTTGTGATGTTTTATCAGCTAAAACAGATGATATAATTGAATTTAGTAAAGGAGGAAATCAATAATGGTTAAGAAAGTACATAAAACAAATCCTAACCTTATTAAGCTTATTAGAACTCTCAGAAAAAAATCTAATGAAGAAGATGCAGCTATATGGAAAGTTGTTGCATCAAAACTTGAAAGGTCTAATAGAAGAACTGCTGAAGTTAATATATCTTCAATTAACAGATATGCAAATGAAGATGAAGTAGTTTTAGTTCCTGGTAAAGTTTTATCAAATGGTAATTTAGATAAAAAAGTAACTGTTGCAGCATTAAATTTCTCTGAGACTTCTATTGAAAAAATTAATAGTGCTGGAGGAAAGTGCCTTACTATTAGTGAAATTCTTGAAGAAAATCCTAAAGGCAGTAATATTAGGATTATGGAATAAATTGGCCGTGGTGTTATTATGATTATTAATGGTGAAGGATGCATTTTAGGAAGACTTGCTAGTGTAGTAAGTAAATCACTTCTCAATGGTGAAGAAATTATAGTTATTAATGCTGAAAAAATAATGATTACTGGTAATAAGGATTGGGCTTATGCTAGATACAAACAAAGAGTAGATAGGAAAAGTATCTCTAACCCTAGAGATTTAGGTCCTAAATATCCTCACAGACCAGATGACATATTTAGAAGAACTGTAAGAGGAATGTTACCTATGAAAAAATCTAAAGGTAAAACTGCTTTCAAAGGCTTAAAAGCGTTTGTTGGTGTTCCAGCTGAATATGCAGATTCAGAACTTACTTCAGTTCCTCAAGCAGAATATGAAAATATTAAAAAAGGAATGGAATTAGGCGAAATTTCAAAATTATTAGGAGCTAAATTCTAAAATTTTAAGGGGATGTTTGATTATGAAAATTGTTCATACTAGTGGAAAACGTAAAACTGCTATTGCAAGAGGTACCATTAAAGAAGGTACTGGTAGAGTAAGAATCAATAAAAAACCTTTAGAACTTTACTCCCCTGAACTTGCAAGATTAAAATTACAAGAACCTTTAAACATTGCAGGAGATATTGTTGATAATGTAGATATCACTGTAAGAGTTAGAGGTGGAGGAGTTATGAGTCAAGCTGAAGCTGCTCGTATGGTTATTGCAAAAGGTTTAGTTCAATATACTAATGATAAGGATTTAAAAGAGAAATATGTTCAGTATGACAGAACTATGCTTGTAGGAGATCCAAGAAGATCAGAACCTAAAAAATACGGTGGTCCTGGAGCTAGAGCTCGTAAACAAAAAAGTTACAGGTAAATTAGTTATTTTTTTCTTTTATAATTATTAGGACTTATTTAGAAATTTAAATTTTAATTAATGATTATTTTAAAATTTTATTTTTATTAATCCTAATTTTTTCAAATAATATAAATTTATATTTTGATAAAAAGAAAATGGAAATGATGATTTAAATGATTCCTATAAGATGTATAAGTTGTGGTAAACCAGTATCTGCATACTTTGATGAATATAATAGAAGATTGGCTGATGGTGAAGATTCTAAAGATATTTTAGATGATCTTGGTTTAAGTAGATATTGTTGTAGAAGAATGTTGATTTCTCATGTTGAAACTTGGGAGTAAATAATTTTCATTTTTTTAAGGTTTATTTATTCCTTAAATAAAGATTTTATAAATCTTTTTAATTTCTAAATAAAATAGGATTTTTTAAAATCATTGAAATATTTTTTAAAAATCTTTATTTGAATTCTTTTAATTTAATAGATATGTTAATTTAGGAGATATAAAATGACTAGAAAAGATTTAACCAGATTTGAAAAAGCAAGAATTTTAGGTGCAAGAGCTATCCAACTGTCTATGGGTGCAGAACCTCAAGTTGAAGTAAATGAGGCATTAGATTCTATTGACATTGCTTATCAAGAATTAGAAGCTGATGTTTTGCCTTTAGATGTTTTTAGAGAAGTATTAACTGATGAAGGTTCAGATGATTCTTAAAATCTGGATATAACTTATATTCTTTTAAAGAATTAAGTTTATAATTTATATTAAATATTAATTTTAGTTTTATAATTTAATTTTCATTAAATTATTTTATTTAACTATTAATAATATTATAAAACTAAGAATATAATTAAAATTTAAATACTTAGTTTATTAATATTATATTATGATTAAATTTTTTAAATATTTAATCTATAAAAAAATAAATAAAAAATATCATAAGAATCTATAAAAGAAAATACTGTTTTTTAAATGATTATTTTTTTTAAATAATCTCATTATAGATATTAGGGTAATAAATTGAACATACACTTGAGGTGTTTTTTTTGGATAGTATTATAGAAGATGTCAGAGTTCGAAAAATATTGGACTCTAGAGGCAATCCTACTGTTGAGGTAGAAATCATTACCTGGAATGGTATAGGTAGGGCTGCTGCACCTAGTGGGGCTAGTACAGGTTCTAGGGAAGTTGTATCTTTTCCTGAAGGTGGAGTAGATAAAGTTATTGCTGAAATAGAGGATATTATTTCATCTGAACTGATTGGAATGGATGCTGAATATTTATCTGACATTGACTCAGTTTTAAAGGATGTTGATGGAACAGATAATATGTCTATTATTGGTGGTAATACTACAGTAGCAGTATCTATGGCAGCATCTAAAGCTGCAGCTGCATCTTATAACTTACCTTTATATAAATTTTTAGGGGGAAATATGAAAAATGAATTACCGTTTCCTCTTGGAAATATGATGAATGGTGGAGCTCATGCTGGTTCTAATGCACCTGATATTCAGGAATTTTTAGTAGTTCCTGTTGGAGCAAAAAATATTTCTGAAGCTGTATTTGCAAATGTCTCTGTTCATAAAGAACTTAAAGAATTAATTGCAAATAAGGATTCAAACTTTACTGGAGGTAAAGGTGATGAAGGTGGATGGATACCTAATGTTAGTAATGATATTGCATTAGAGATTCAAACACAGGCATGTGAAGAAGTATCAAATGAATTAGGATTTGAAATAAAACCTGCACTTGATATGGCTTCATCTGAGTTCTGGGATTCGGATAAAGGTAAATATGTATATGGTCAAGATGGAATAGAAAGAGATACTGGTGAACAGGTCGAATATGTTAAAGATATTATTGAAACATATGGAATGTTTTATGTTGAAGATCCTTTTGATGAAAATGATTTTGAAGGATTTGCACAGTTAACTTCTGCATGTGGAGATAAATGTCTTATTTGTGGTGATGATTTGTTTGTAACAAATCGTGAAATCCTTCAAAAAGGTATTGATGAAAAGGCAGCAAATGCTATTATTATTAAACCAAATCAAATAGGTTCATTATCCCAAACTTATGCAACTGTTAAATTAGCTAAAGAAAATGGTATTGTTCCTGTGGTTTCCCACAGATCAGGTGAAACTACAGATGAGACAATTGCACATTTAGCTGTAGCATGGGGTTCTCCTATTATTAAAACAGGTGCAGTTGGTGGGGAAAGAATCGCTAAACTTAATGAACTTATACGTATTGAAGAAGAATTATCTTGCCCTGTTATGGCTAGTTTCAAATAATTCAAAATTATATTTATAATAAAAAAAAATTAAAGTTAGATATTATGGTTTTAATTACTATTGATGAGGATAAATGTGAAGGTTCAGATTGTGCTGAATGTGTTGATATTTGTCCTATGGAAATATTATTAATAGATAAAAATAAAATTATTATTACAAATCAAGATGAATGTAGCATATGTGAAGTATGTATGGACGTATGTCCTGAGATGGCTATTGAAGTTATTGATGATTAATAATATAATAAATTATGGAATTTGATTAAAATAAAAAAATAAGATTATAAAATAGGTGATATTGTGTCAGAACTTTTAATACAATTAGATAGTTATTTAGCAGCAGGTTTACATATTGGAACTCAACAAAAAACTAGTGATATGGAAAAATACATTTTCCGTGTAAGATCCGATGGTTTACATGTTTTAGATATTAGAAAAACTGATGAAAGAATTCAAAAAGCAGCTAAATTTTTAGCAAAATATGATCCTCAAGATGTTTTAGTTGTATCTACCAGATTATATGGTCAAGCTCCAGTTAAAAAATTCGGAGAAGTAGTTGGTTGTCAAACTATTCCGGGTAGATTTATTCCTGGAACTTTAACTAATCCGGAATATGCTAAATTTATTGAACCTAAAGTTATTGTTGTAACTGATCCAAGATCTGATAGTCAAGCTATATTAGAAGCTAAACAAAATGGTATTCCTGTTGTAGGTTTATGTGATACTGAAAACTTACTCAGTTACATTGATTTATGTGTTCCTGTAAACAATAAAGGTAAAAAAGCTATTGCTTTAGTTTACTGGTTACTTGCTAGACAAATTTTAAGAGAAAAAGAAATCATTCCTGAAGATGGTGAATTAGACTTAGAACCATCTGATTTTGAATTAAAATTCTAATTTTAATTTTTTTCTTTTTATTTTAACTTTTTTTTTATTTATTTTTTTAAATTCTAATATTTTTTTCAGTTTTTGCTTTTTTTTATAATTTTCATAACTTTTTATTTTTTAAATCATTTTAAATTTTTTAAAATCTTTTTATCTTTATTTATAATTATTTTTATGTTATTTTATTTTATTTTATTTCTTGTTGAATTTGATTTTAAAAAATTATATTTATTTTAATTTACATAATAAAATTAATTAAACAATTTAAGCAGTGATTTTATGATTAGACAACCAGCAGTTTCAGGGGCATTTTACCCAGATAATCCTAAAATATTAGAAGAGAGTATTGAAAAAAGTTTCACCAATGAATTAGCAATAGGAAACATTCCTAAATTAAACAAATCTTTTAATGATAATCTAACAGGAATTATGGTTCCTCATGCAGGCTATATCTATTCAGGTCCAACTGCATCCTATGGATTTTATCATTTGGTGGAAAATGGCTTTCCAGATACTTTTATAATTTTATGTCCAAATCATACAGGCCTTGGTTATGATATTTCTGTATATGATGAAGGATACTGGCAAACACCTTTAGGTAATGTGGAGGTTGATAGTGACTTTGCATCAAAATTTATTAACTATTCTGATTATGCTGTTAGTGATGTAACGGCCCATTTAAGAGAACATAGTATAGAAGTTTTACTTCCTTTTTTACAATATTTTTCACATGATTTTAAAATTGTTCCAATATGTATTGGAACTCAAAACATAAATACATCATATGATATTGCAAATGCAATAAAGCTTACAAAAGAACAATGTTCATCTTCAATTTCCTTAATTTCAAGCACTGATTTAACACACTTTTGCCCACAAGATGTCACTTTAATGAAAGATGAAATTGTTTTAAATGATATTAGTGAAATGAATAATGAAAAATTACTAAGTGATGTAGATAAACACAACATAACTATGTGTGGTTATGGAACTGTAGCTAGTAATATAATATATTCTAAAGATTTAGGTGTGGAAAAGTGCAAAATTTTAAAACATTCCACAAGTGGAGATGTTTCTGGAGACTATTCTTCTGTTGTAGGTTATGCTTCAGGGATTTTTATGAAATGAAATTTATATTTTTTTATAATAAGGATTTTTTAATGTTTTTTTTTTTATTAATTGTTTTTTTAGATATGCCCTTAATTTTTTGTATATATTTTAATTTTTTTTTTTCAAAGTCTTCTTATAATTTTTTCAAAGTATTCTTATAAATATATATTATATCTAAATACAAAATAATAATAATAATAAAAATAATTATTAAATGAATTTTATCATATGACATTTAAAATAATCAAATTTAAGGGAGAGTAAAAATGGAGGTTATGGCATCTGCACCTGGAAAAACAATCTTATTTGGAGAACATGCTGTTGTATATAGCCAACCTGCAATTGCAGCGGCTGTTAGCAAAAGAGCAATAGTTCATATTAAAGATACTCAATCAAATAAAACTATATTAAAATCTGAAGATTTAGGCTTTGAAGCAGAATTAGATACAAAAAATAAGAAATATATTTTAAAAAAAGGTAAACCAGGTATAATCAGATATATTTTAGAGGCCTTACATATAGCTCATAATCATAATCCTATTGAAATCACATTATCTATTGATATTCCAATAGGTTCTGGATTAGGTTCTTCTGCAGCTGTAACTGTTGCAACATTAGCTGCACTATATCGATATCATAACATTTATTTCACTAAAAAAGAATTAGCTGAAATAGCTCATCAAGTTGAATTTAATGTTCAAGGTGAAGCAAGCCCTTTAGATACATTAATTTCTACTTATGGCGGATTAATATACCTTGACCGTAATAAAGAACTTCATAAAATTAATGCTCATATTAATGCACCATTTGTTGTAGGAGTTACAAGTAAATATGGAAGTACCAGTAAGATGGTTAAAGGTGTAAAACTTTTAAAAGAACGTTTTCCAAAGGTTATGGATCCTGTTATTGAAACAATAGGTGATTTAACTGATGAGGCAAAAACTGCTATTGAAAAAGGCAATATTAATAAAATTGGAGAGTTAATGAATATTAATCACGGTTTGTTAGATGCTATTGGAGTAAATACTAAAGAATTATCTCGTATGGTTTATATTGCAAGAGGTGCTGGAGCAATTGGTTCAAAAATAACTGGTGCTGGAGGTGGTGGAAGTATTATTTCATTATGTCCAGGTAAAGTTGATGATGTTTCAAATGCTATTGGTGTGTATGATTCAACAATAAAACTTACATTCTCTAAAAAAGGAGTTACATCTAAATTAATTGGTGCTAGAAATATAAATAATTACGGTAAAAATAATAGAAAAAATAATCCTAATAGTAACTACAATAATAACAATAATCCCAATAACAACAATAATAACAATAATAATAAAAAATATCCTACTAAATATACAAATACAAATTCTAAAAAATCTAATTTTGTAAATAACAATAACTCTTCAGCTAGCAATTCACGAAATATTGAAAAAAGAGTAAATAATGTCAAATCAAACAATAATAACAAATCTAAAATTAAAAATAATAATAAAGATAATAAGAAATTTTACCAAAATCAAAATGCTCAACCAATAAAAAATAATAGAAAAGACTATGCTCGTTAATTAATAGAAAATAATGTTAACAATAGTTTTGATTTTTGATTAAATTTAATAATGTATGTTTAATAGTTAATAGAAAATAATGTTAACAATAGTTTTGATTTTTGATTAAATTTAATAATGTATGTTTAATAGTTAATAGAAAAATAATGTTAACAAGAGTAGGTGTTAAAATGATTATTCTTAAAATAGGAGGAAGTATAATTACTGAGAAGGATTCAAAAGAACCTAAAGTTGATTATAAAAATCTTAACAGAATATGTAATGAAATCAAAGAATCTTTTTCAACAGAAAATATTAATGCAGATTTAATGGATGGTTTAGTAATAGTACATGGTGCAGGTTCATTTGGTCATCCTCCTGCAAGTGAATATAAAATCGGTCAGCCATTTCCAAATGAGGAATTTCCAGAAAAACGAATAGGTTTTGCTAAAACCCAGAGTGCTGTAAAAGAATTAAATACTTATGTATGTAATGCTTTAATTGAACATGGTCTTCCAGCAGTAAGTATGCAGGTATCATCATTTGTAACTACTTCTGATAAAAGGATATATGATTTTGATTTAGAATTCATTAAAAATTATTTAAACAATGGTTTTATTCCAGTATTATATGGAGATCCTGTTCTTGATGAAAAATATAAAATGGCTATCTTATCAGGTGATCAGATTCTTCAATATATAGCAAGATTTTTAGTATCAGATAGAGTTGTACTTGGAACCGATGTTGATGGTGTTTATGATAAGAATCCTAAAACACATGATGATGCAAAATTAATTGAAGAGGTCAGTTCCATTGAAGAGATTATACAGGTAGAATCAACAACTAATATAGATGTTACAGGGGGTATGGTTGGAAAAGTTAATGAACTTTTATCTCTTGCAGAAATTGGTGTTGATTCAGAAATAATTAATGCTAATCGTCCAGGTGCAATTGGTGATGCATTACAAAATAAAAAGGTTAAAGGAACTAAAATCACTAAAAAATAGTTTTTTCTTCATTATTTTTAATATTTTTTAAATATTAACAATTAATATATTGTTATATATTTTTTATATAAAGTTTTAAGGAAGTGAAAAAATGGATAAAAAAAGGATTATTATAATATTACTAATTATAATCTGTATTTTATTAAGCTGTATTTTATATCAGACATTTTTATCTCCAAAAGCAAATTATGTTACTTCTATTGATAATGTAACTTTTAATACAACATTTAAGACAGATTTTAAATTACATAATGAAACTGAAGGTTGGAAATATTATTTAAGTGAAACTAAAGATGAGAGATATACTCTTTCAATATGTGATTCCGATACAATAGGTAACGAACTATTTTATCTATTAAACTGCCCTTCACAGACAATAAATGGAATAGTAATATACACTGGCACTGCAAACACAGGACAACACATCGGAGAACCCACATATGTAGCAGTCATAGAGAACAAAGATATAGGTAAAGGAGTAAAAATAGGCTCATCTGATCCAAAAGAAACAGCAAAGATGGCTTCATCCTTAAAATTTAGTTAATATTAGTGGATAATTATTCAATGAAGTAATTAACAACAAATGTACATTGTGTTTGATTAATTATATTTTTGATGTTCTTGATATTTAACATATCTTCATCAATATTTCAAGAACTTCAAACAAATATAAATATTTAAAATATAATTTAAAATAAATAACTTCTTAATAAACTAAATTATTTTAGCTATTGTCATAATTTTCTTTTTGTCTAATATATATTCTATTTCTTTTATAAATAATGCTTAAATTTAATATTAAAAGCACTACATTAAAATATATTAGTATCTTTAAAAACTACTGCACTTGATTTAATATCATTATGGAATGGACATAAACAGGTTACTTTATTCCCATAATCTTTTACAGTTTCTACTCCATAATATCTTATAATATCTAACATATTCTTATTAGTTGAATTTTTATATCTTCTATTTTGTATTATCTTTTTTTGCTTTAATAATTGTTTATCATATTTAGTTTTAGCTATTTTATTATCAAGATGTTTTAAATTATTTGTAAAATCATCTGTACTTATATATTTGTCCATCTGAAGTCAATTACTTTGGGTTTATTTTTTAAGATTTTTAATATGTCATCAAAATTTGTATCTGATGATATTGGAGTTGTTATCATATCTGTATTCGAATGATAAGCGTATTGTACTCTTTGCTTTGACCTATGATTGCCAAGTACACTAAAATCTAATAATTTTAAGTTAAGTTTATTTTTTAAATATTATCAATTTATTTTTCTTTTTTTTTCTTTTTTTTTTAAATTATTTGATAAATTTTTATTTTATTTTATTAATTTTTCTAAGGTTTCTCTTAATAGATAATTTAATTTATATATTATAATTTATAAAATAATATTAGTTATAATTTTTATATTATTATTTTACTTGATTTTTAAAAATTCAAAATCTTTAATATTTTTAATATAAGTTTATTGTTTTTAAAATTAAGTTATTTTAATGTAAAAATGGTTTAACGGGGAATGTTAAAATTTCATTATTTTAACGACAGAAACATTTTTAAACTTTATATTAAGGGACTTTATTTATTAAATAAAGGTATATTCACATTTAGCTTTGAAAAAAGAGTAATATTATCAATTCATAGTTAATATTTTTTTAAAAATTTTGTAGAATAATTAGTTTTATTTATAAATTATAACATTTTTTCATATTTATCTAAGAATTAGTATTTTAATTTAAATTTAGAGACTTTTGTACTAAAATTTTTAAAATACTATTCTTATTTACTAATTAATAATATTTAATTTATATTTTAGTTTTTTGGAGGAAACTAAATAATGATTCAAAATAGGAAATTAGAACATCTTAATATTTGTAATGAAAAGGATGTTGCTTATAAAAAGTCAACAGGATTTGAAAATATAGAATTTGTTCACAGAGCTCTTTGTGAAGTTAATAAATCAGATATTAATATTTCAACATATGTTTTTTCTAAAAAATTAGATTCTCCTTTATTTATTTCAGCTATTACTGGAGGTCATCCTTTTGCTGAAAAAATCAATAAAGAATTAGCTATTGTTGCAGAAGAATTTAATATTGGATTTGGTCTTGGTAGTCAAAGGGCAGGTATTGAACATTCTGAATTAGCTTCAACCTATACTGTTGCACGTCAATATGCTCCAAATGCTTTACTTGTTGGTAATATTGGTGCTCCTCAAATGGAACTTGCAGATAGTGCAGTTGATATGATTGATGCAGATATTTTAGCTATTCATTTAAATCCTCTTCAGGAGTCTATTCAGCCAGGTGGTGATTTAGATGCTAAAGGTTTTATTGATTCTATTGAAGAGATATCTAATTCAGTTAATGTTCCTGTAATGGTTAAAGAAACAGGTGCAGGCATTTCTTATGAAGATGCAATTGCACTTCAAAAAGCAGGTGTTTCATATATAGATATTGAAGGAGCTGGTGGTACTAGCTGGGCAGCTGTTGAAACTTATCGTTCAGAAGATAAATATTTAGGTTATGAATTTTGGGATTGGGGAATACCTACTGCAATAAGTACTGCAGAAGTGTGTTCTACTGTTGATATTCCAGTTATATCTTCTGGAGGTATACGTTCTGGTTTAGAAGCTGCAAAAGCTATTGCTTTAGGGGCAGATGCTGTTGGTATGGCTTTACCATTTTTAAAAGCAGCTTATTTAGGTCATGATAATATTATTAATTTAATCCATAATTTTAATGAATCTTTAAAATTAGCCATGTTTTTAGTTGGAGCTGAAACTATTGATGATTTAAAGAAGGTTCCACTTGTTATTAAAGGAGAAGCTAAAGAGTGGCTAGAAAGTAGGGGATTTAATACAAAAATTTATAGTAGGAGGAAAGAATTTTGACTGTAGAAATTATAGCAATCGGTGGTTATGAAGAAGTTGGTAAAAACATGACTGCTGTAAAAGTTAATGATGATGTAATTATTTTTGATATGGGTATCCATTTGGATAGGATTAATATTCATGAGGATACTGATATAGACCGAATGCATAGTTTAGATTTAATTGAAAGAGGGGTCATTCCTGATGATACATTAATGAAAGATGTTGATGGTAAGGTTAAAGCTATTGTTTTTTCTCATGGGCATCTTGATCATATTGGTGCTGTTGCAAAACTTGCACACAGATATGATGCACCTTTAATTGGAACTCCTTATACTATAGCACTTATTAAAAAACAAATTAAAGGTGAACGTAAATTTAAAGTTAAAAATCAGATTAGAACTTTAAATCCAGGTAGTAAATTAAAATTGTCTAAGGGTATTACTTTGGAATTTGTACCATCTACTCACAGTATTCCTCAGGCAGTATTTCCAGTTTTACATACACCTGACGGGGTTATTATATATGCCCTTGATTTTAAATTTGATAATCATCAGAAAGTTTCTCCCCCACCAAATTATAAAAGACTTAAAGAATTAGGTCAAGAGGGTGTACTTGCACTTATTGTGGAGACAACAAATGCACTTAATTTTGACCAGGTTAAAATCTACTCTGAAAGAGTTCCAAGAATAATATTAGAAGATTTAATGGAAGAACCATTAAGAGATGATAAGGGTTTAATTGTAACAACTTTCTCTTCACATATTGAAAGGATTCAAACTATTGCAGATATTGCTAAAAAGAGTGATAGGGAAATATTATTCTTAGGTAGGTCTATGGAAAGATTTTTAGGAATCGCTGAGAATTTAGGTATTTTAAAATTACCTAAAAATTCATCTATTCATGGTTCACCAAAGGCAGTAAACCGTGCACTTGCAGCTGCTGATGATGATAGGTCTAAATATGTACTTGTAACAACTGGTCACCAAGGTGAACCTGATGCTTTACTTCCAAGAATTGCAAGTGGAAAAACTCCATTTAATGTTAAAAAAGGAGATAATGTTATTATATCAGCTACAATAATTCCAAACCCTACTAATACTGCAAACAGACATATTATGGAAGCAAAACTTAAAGCATCTGGTGCAAGAATTTATGCTAATGCTCATGTATCAGGTCATGCTGGTAGAGAAGATCATAGAGAATTTTTAAGAATGCTTAAACCTGTTCATATTATTCCTGCCCATGGTGATTTAAGTATGTTAACAGCATATGGTCAACTTGCAGAAGAGGAGGGGTATAGAATAGGTAGTAATGTTCATATTTTAAGAAATGCTCAAGCACAGGTCTTTAATGATTATGTTAATGAGTAATTTTTTTTAATATTTTCTTTTAAATAAATTAATATTTATTCATATATTAATAAAAAATAGATAATTATTAATTTAATAAGGAATATAAATATATTAAATATTTTAAATTTAAAATTTAACTTAAATTCATTTATCATAAATATTTAAGTATTTTAAATTTATTTATGGTCATTAATTATAAGATAATTTTATAATATAAACTGATTTGGAGAATATTTATGTCAGATGTTACAGATATTTTAACAGATTATTCTAAGGATGTTAAAAAGCTTATTGAAGATCATTTATCAACAATTGTTCCAGAAGAATTATATGAATCTTCAATTTATCTTACAGAAGCAGGAGGTAAAATGTTAAGACCTGCTTTAACTTTACTTTCAGCACAGGCTGTTGGGGGTAAAAAAGAAGATGCACTCAAAACTGCTGGAGCATTAGAATTGATTCATACTTTCTCTTTAATCCATGATGATATTATGGATGATGATGATATGAGGAGAGGAAAACCTTCTGTTCATATGGTATGGGGCGAACCATTAGCTATTTTAGCAGGAGATACTTTATTTTCAAAAGCTTTTGAACTTGTCATTTCATCTAAAGATGATAATTGTCCACCAGAACATGTTGCTGAAGCTTTACGTGTTGTTGCTGATTCATGTGTAAAAATTTGTGAAGGTCAAGCTTCAGATATGGGTTTTGAAGGAAATTTTGATGTTAGTGAAGATGAATATTTAGAAATGATCTTTAAAAAAACTGGTGCTCTTATAGCTGGTGCTTGTGAAGCTGGAGCTATTATGGGTGGAGCTGATGAGAAAACTATTGCTGCAATGTATGAATATGGTAAAGCAATTGGTTTAGCTTTCCAAATTCAGGATGACTATCTTGATGTAATGAGTGATGAGGCAGATTTAGGTAAACCTGTTGGCAGTGATATTGTTGAGGGTAAAATGACTTTAATGGTTGTTAAAGCATTATCTGAAGCAGATGAAAATGATAAAAAAGTTCTATTAGATATTTTAGCAGACCCTAATTCTCCACAAGATGATGTAGATAAAGCAATTGAAATATTCAATAAATATGGTTCTATTCAATATGCTTATGATGTTGCCCAAGCAAATGTTAATAAGGCTAAAGAAATACTTGAAATATTAGATGATTCTGAAAGTAAAGATGCACTTATTATGTTAGCAGATTTTGTCATTGACAGAATTAATTAATTCCAGTATTTTTTTTCTCTTAATTAGATTGAATATTAATCTAATTTTTATTTTTTTTATATCTTGTTTTAAAGTGATATTAGGTTTTAGTACTAATTTTTAAGTTTCCTATTTTTAAGTTTTTTATAATTGGTGTTATAATGGGAGAAGTCAAGTCCTATAATAAAAATATTAAAAATATGATGGGAGAGTATCATAAGGCTACTTGGACTATGGCATGGCCTATGATAATAAGCATGCTTATAACTACAAGTTATAATTTAGGTGATGGGATTATAGTTTCTATTTTAGGAACAAAAGCTTTTTCTGCAGTTGGTTTTGTAACTCCTTTATTTATGGTTGCAACTGGACTTGCAAATGGTTTAGCTGCAGGATCATCATCATTTATCGCACGAAAAATCGGTGCAAAAGATAAGGAAGGTGCAGATTTAGGTGCAAGCCAATCAATTTTTATCAGCATCTTTGTATCCATTATCTTGACAGTCATCATCTTGATTTTTCAAAAAAATATTTTACTAACTCTCGGTGCATCAAGTGTAATAGATTTGGCTTTAGAATATTCTACAGTATCATTTATAGGCATAATTTTTATATTAATCTCATCTATTCTAACAGGAGTTTTTCGTGCTGAAGGGGATGTTAAAAGACCATTATATGTATTAGCATCAACTGCAGTATTAAATACATTTTTAGATTATATTTTTGCAAGTCCTGATGGTTTCAATTTAGGTATTAGTAGTGTTGCACTTGGAACAATTATAGCAAGTGGAATATCATCTTTTATCTTTCTCTATTGGTTAATTATTAAAAAAGACACATATGTAAATGTTAAAAAGGAGTATTTAAAACCGAATTGGAATGTTATGAAAGGAATTTTTACAGTAGGAATTCCTGCTTCTTTAGAGATGTTTTGTAGTGCAGTAATGGTAGTAATTATAAATGCAGTTTTCGCTCATATAGCAAATAATCATGCTGTTGCTTCATATGCAGCAGGTATGAGAATAATCTTATTTGCTATGGTTCCTACTGTTGGTTTATCAACGGCAACAATTTCAGTTGCAGGTTCATCTTATGGAGCAGGTTTATACAAAAAAGTTAGAAATATATTTTTATACTCTTTAAAATTAGGATTAATATTATCGGTCTCAATTGGTTTAATTATATTTATATTTGCTCCACATTTATCATTATTATTTTGTTTAGCTGAAGATAATAAATCTTTAACAGATTTAGTTGCAATAATGCTTAGAATATATTTTGTATTCTTCATTGCAATGCCTATAGGTTTAATTCCTGGAGCATTTTTCCAGAGTTTAGGAAAGGGTTCAATTTCACTTGGATTAACTATTATTAGAGAAAATATACTTTCAACATTATCTATCTACATATTTGCATTTGTATTAAATATGGGAATTTTAGGTGTATTTTTAGCATTAGTTTTAGGAAAACTTGTAGGTTCACTTATCGGATTTTTATATGCTAATTATTATTCCAAAAATTTAATAAAAAAAATGGATAAGAATAAAGCTACTACTTAATGATTTTATTCACAATAAATTAAATAATTTAACTATTAATATTTTAGATGAAAAATAGATTTAGGTGTACTAATGGTAAAGGAATCAGATTTAAAAAAAGAAGAATTATATGATAAAGGAATTTATGCTTATAAAAATAATAATTATGAAGAAGCTTTAAACTTATTTAATGAAGCAATTGTCTGTGACGGGAAATTTTACAAAGCAAAAATTGCAAAAGTAGATTGTTTATATAAGATGGGTCGTTTAAATGAAGTTCATCCTATATGCACTGAAATATTCTCTTCAGATTGCTTAGATGAAGAAGTATGGTATAAACTTGGAGAGTTCTACTATAATGTAGGTCGTATGTTTGAAAATGCTTTAGATTGTTTTAACAAAGCAATAGAATTAAAAGAAGATTATGCAGATGCATGGGATATGAAAGGCTCTGCATTATCTTTTATGGCTAACTTTGAAGAAGCATTAAATTCCCATAATAAAGCTGCAGAATTAAATCCTGATAACCCAAATATATATGACAATATTGGTTATTGTTATGCAAGCCTTGGAATGTTTGATAATGCTCTAGAAGCATATGATAAGGCACTTGAAATAGATAGTCATGATATAAATGCATTATCAAATAAAGCAAGTATTTTAAACAATATGGGAAAATCAGAAGAAGCATTAAATTATATTAACCGAGCATTAGAAATTAAAGAAGATTATAATTTGTTATATTATAAAGCAGTAGCTTTATTCACACTTGAAAAATATGAAGATTCACTTGAGGCAATAAACAGATCTCTTGAACTTTATAGCTTTAATCATAATGGATGGAAATTTAAAGGTCAGTTATTAATAGAAATGGAAAACTACAAGGAGGCTATAATTGCATATGATAAGGTAATATCCTATGACCCATCAGATATTCAGGGATGGTTTTATATGATAACTTCACTAGTAAACTTAGGCATGCTTGAAGAAGCATTAGCAGGTTGTGATGAAGTTTTAAAAAGAAACTCTGATGTATTTTTTATTTTTGAGAAAGCTAATATTTTATATGAACTAAACCGTTTAGATGAATCTCTAAAAATATGTAATAATAGATTAAGTATTGATGAATTTGATTCAGATTTCTATCTGCTTAAAGCAAAGATTTATAATAAAAAACAGGATAAAAAGAAAGCTATTGAGTTTACAGAAAAGGCTATTGAATATAATCCAATAATGGAAGAAGCAATATCATTTAGAGAAGAACTTTTAAATCAATAGCTATTTTTTTTATTTTGAGATTTTTTTAATAGGCTTTATATTATAATCATTTTTTATTTTTTTTATCCAGTTATTTTTACATTACTTTTTATTTTTCTTCTTTTTTCCACCAGATTAATATCCAATCGGCTTTATCACGTTTATTATATAATATACCAGTTTCTTCATCTTTAATTAAAATCTCTTTTAGGTATGTTTTTAATTTTTTAATTTCATCATCATTTAAAAGGTCTACTCTAAATTTACCATTGTCTATAACATCTTCAATACTTGAATATTTATTATAATCATTTATTTTTAGTCTTTCTATATTTGGATATATTCCTAAATCTTCAAGTATATGGATTATATATAGATATGAAGGATATTCTTTAGTTTCATTTCCTAAGTACTCTTGAAATTCCTTTTCAATAATCCAATTTTCAGGTCCGAATAGTGTTATAAAAACATATTTATTAGCTATTTTATTTATTTCATTTAATGTATCTTTTATTGGTATAATATTATTTAATGACCTAGAAGCTATTACAACATCATAATCTCCTATATCCTTATGTTTTATATCTTCTATTTCCATTTGGATAGTATTAATATTAGTTATATTCCTCTGTTTAGCTCTTTCATTTAGAAGTTTTAACATTTCTTTAGAGGAATCAATTCCTGAAACTTTTTTAACCTTTTTAGATAGGGGTATAGTTATACTCCCTTCACCACAACCCAAATCAAGTACAGTATCTTCTTCTGTAAGAATTAAACTGTTTAGAAGTTCATTTTTATAGTCATCTCTTCTATTTTTCTTATGAAAAGTTTTTGCAACTTTATCCCAGTCTTTTTTTCCTTCATTTTTTTCTTCTAGCTTTTTTGCCCAAAAATAAGCCCAATCTATATCTTCCGGACTTTTAATACATTCATTATTTTTCATACTATCCTCCAAGTAAATTATTCTTTTTACTTTATTATATTGTTTATTCTTACTTATGGTTTTTTATGTTTGTTTGCTTTTTTTATCTTTCCTATGGTTTATTATTATGTTTATTTTTATATTTTTATTTTTGTTTTTTTTATCATATACTTAAATTTAAGATTTAAATAATTGTATATTCTAATTAAAGGATGTTAATATAGTTATATTAATTTATCTTCCATCTTTGATTTTATATATAAATATTTTGTTTAATTTATATTTATATTGGGGTTTTAAGGAAAAATTAATATAGATTTAGTAATAATAAGTATTATTATGTAATAAAATTACTGTGTTTAATTTGTTTAATTAAACATATATTTTATCAAAAGAATAAAGGGGGGGTTTTATGTAGATGAGGTAATGAAACAATTGGTATTATAATTAGTTAATGTTAATATAAGGAGTATATTATTAATATGGCTGATTTTTATGGTCATCTGATAAATTAGCTAAATATTTTGAGATTTTTATTAGTTAAATTTTTTTAAAAACAATTCAAAAATAAAATTAATAGGAGCGTTAAAAGAAAATGAATTTTAGAAAAAATAAAATTTTCGTTTTATTGGTTGCGGTGGCACTATTACTCTTGTTTGTTGGAGCAGTAAGTGCAGCAAATAATACAACATCCCAAGCAATTACAATAAAACAAAATAATCCTCAAATACAAGAAACATTGAAAAGTGATGAAAATAATAAAGTAATAGAAAAGAAATCCACACAAAATACACAATCTGTTAATACTCAGAAACCAATAAAATGTAAAATAGAAACTGAATGGTTTAAAGAAAAAAACAATAATGTAAGAATGCATTTATGGTTAAGAGGACCGGATTATATGTTAATTGGCGGAGTTAAATTAAAAATTCATGAAACATACAAAGGTAAAAGTAAGGATTATTATATAACAACTCTTAGTAACAATCAAAAAGAGAAAATATTCAAACATTTAGGTGTTGGTACGCATAAATTTGTTATTACATCTATGAATTCTAAATATCAAGCATCCTCTACAACAAAAATTACTATACCTAAAAAAACTATAAAATTTATTATTATTAAAGGTATAGGGAAAGGATATAAGACTGTTTATAAAAGTATATACCCTGATTCTGAGTTATGTTTTTATAGAGAAATAAAACAGAATCCTGGTGATGAAAGGTTATTTGTTGAGCTTTGGCATCCTTATGTTAGCAATCAACCTTTTAAAATAGTCAAATCACAATACTTTTTTAAAAATGCTTATACTGGAAAAATAATTAAAAGAACAATGAAAAAAGTATATAAATCAGGTCTTATTACATTTACTATGCTTAAAATACCTGCTTGGTATTATAAACCATTAGGTGCTAAAGTCTGGTATACTCCAATTTAAATAATTTAATCTTCGGTTTTCTGGAAGTTATTGAATAAAACAATAATTATAACTGATAAAAACAAATTCAAATTGGAAATATAGTTAAATACTCTTTTACCATACTAGTTAGTATTCACTATATTAATATAGATTAATTTTGTTTTTAGGTCATTATTGTGATAGAAATAATATAATATGGCCTAAAATCACATTTTTTTCATAATTAGGATATTTTTATACTCGGCATATTCTTTTCACTAACTAAATATGGATTTACATAATATATATGTTCTCTTTTTTATTATATAGAACATTATATTTCTTATTTTTATTCTTCTATGAATATTTAAACAATAATAATAAAAATTGTAATAATTATACTTTTTTATATAAATTAATGAAAAAAATTAAAAATTAGGTTTATTCATTTTTTTTCAAAAATCAAATAGGATTTCTACAGTGCAAAATAATTTTATTTTATTTTTCTAAATTTCCAAGCCACTCTTCTTCTTTACTTAATATTGGAACATCTATTTCATCAGTATAATGACCTTTTCCAAGGGCTAAAAGTTCTGGTTCTTCGTTTTGAGAACAAGTACACAAGTTATATGCGTAATGAATAAGGTTTGCAGCACCATTATTTTTATTATTATAAAATAATTCATAAAGGCCTTCTTCTGAGGATGGATCCCATTTAAGACCTCCAAAAGTATCTGCTTCATAATCTGGACCTTCAATGAACTCTCCACATATGACTTGTTCATAAATATCTTTATCATATAACGCTATCATTGGCCAAAGTCCTTCAGGTTCTATACAATAAATCCAACCAGTTTCTCCATTATCCTCTTTGTATTTTATAGCTGAAGCAACAGTCGTATGAGGACCACATCCATCAAAACAAGTATCATATCCACATTTAGCTTCTTCAATATAATATCTAGTCATTATTAATTCCCCCTTTTATTTAAATTTTTAATTTTTGACTATGTAATTAATATGTTGTTAATATTTAATAAATTTTTAATTAATTTACACTATTTTTAAAATAAATGGATGTATTCTATTTAAAATATTTAATTCTTCTTTTTCTTTTCTTTTGAATTTTTAATATTGGTTTTTAAATTTTTGATTAAGTATAATAATAACAAATTATAAATATTACATTAATTGTTTTAACTAATTTTTGTGGGGGGATAATTATTTCAATTTATAATGAGGATTCTTATGAACAATCTATATTAGAATTATTTGAAAGGTTAGGATATAATATTTATCAGGGCTATGATATAGAAAGAGACTATAAAAATCCTTTATTTAAAGGGGACATAGAAAATTTATATAAGATTAATAATGGTTTAAGTTCTGTTGCTATTGATAAGGCTATTGAAATGCTTGAAGATTGGGGTATTGGTTCTTTAGAAGAGAAAAATGATAAATTTATGGATTATCTTCAAAATGGTATCTCTGTTAATTATTGGGAAAATGGTGAAGAATTATCTACTATTGTTAAACTTATAGATTATGATAATTTAGAGTCAAATATTTTTACAGTTATAAATCAGTGGACTGTAATTGATAAAGAGACTAAAAGACCTGATGTTGTTGTTTTTGTTAATGGTTTTCCTTTAGTTGTATGTGAACTTAAATCACCTTCAAGAGATGATACTGATACTTCTGAAGCTTATAATCAATTAAAAAAATATATGCAGGTTATTCCAATTCTTTTTAATTATAATGCATTTTGTGTAATGAGTGATTTATCTAAATCAAAAGCTGGAACAATCACTTCTTCAGAAGATCGTTTTATGGAGTGGAAAACTACTGATGGAAGATATGAAACTACGGCATATGCAGATTTTACAACTTTCTTTGAGGGTATTTTTGAAAAAAATAGATTTGTTGATATATTGAAAAATTTCGTTTTATTTTCAAATGATTCTTCTAAGAAGGTTAAAATTCTTAGTGCATATCATCAATATTTTGCTGTTAATAAAGCTGTTAAATCCACAATTCATGCTATTAAAACGGATGGAAAAGCAGGAGTATTTTGGCATACTCAAGGTAGTGGAAAAAGTTTATCAATGGTCTTTTATGTTAATAAACTTCAACAAATCCTTGAAAGTCCAACTTTTGTTGTGATTACTGATCGTAATGATTTAGATGATCAGCTATTTTCACAATTTGCAAAATGCAGTGACTTTTTAAGACAAACTCCTATTCAAGCAAAAAGTATGAAGAATTTAAAAGATTTGTTAAATGATAGGCAAGCTAATGGGATATTTTTCACTACTATGCAGAAATTTGATGAGTATGATGATTCATTAACTGATAGGAAGGATGTAATTGTAATTTCTGATGAAGCACATCGTAGTCAATATGGGCTTGAAGAGAAAGTTAATCCAGAAACTGGTAAAATTACTATTGGTTCAGCACGTAAAATTCGAAATGCTTTACCGAATGCTACATATATAGGGTTTACGGGTACACCAATTTCTAAAGAAGATAAAAGTACTATAGAGGTCTTTGGAAATTATATTGATATTTATGATATGACACAATCTGTTGAAGATGGTGCTACTGTTCCTATAAGTTATGAAAGTCGTATTGCAGAGATTAAATTAGATGAATCTATTTTAAAACAGATTGATGATAAATATTGGGAGTTAAGCCAACAGGCTGAAGAATATAATATTGAAAGGAGTAAAAGAGAATTAAGTAAAATGGAATCTTTATTAGGTGCTCCTGAAATTATTGATGATATTTGTAATGATATTGTAACACATTATGAAGAGAATCGTGCACAAGAGTTAAGTGGAAAAGCTATGATTGTTGCTTATTCACGTACAATTGCAATAAAAATGTATGAAAAACTGTTGGAGTTACGTCCTGATTGGAATGAGAAAGTTAAAGTTGTAATGAGTGGGTCTAATAAGGATCCTGAACAATGGTATAATATTATTGGTGATAAATCATATAAGAAAAATCTTGAAAAGAAATTTAAGGATGATGAAGATCCTATGAAAATTGCAATTGTAGTTGATATGTGGCTTACTGGGTTTGATGTTCCGTCTCTTTCTACCATGTACATTTACAAACCTATGAAAGGCCATAATTTAATGCAAGCAATAGCAAGAGTAAATAGGGTTTTTAAAGGAAAAGAAGGAGGGCTCATTGTAGATTATATTGGAATTGCAGCTGAACTTAAAAAAGCAATGAGTGAATATACTGAAAGAGATAATAAAAATTATGGAGATATGGATATTCATAATGTAGCATACCCTAAATTCCAAGAAAAACTGGAAATATGTAAAGATTTATTCCATGGATATGATTACTCTAAATTCTTCGCTGATAGCGATTTAGAAAGATCAAAAGTTATTTCTGGTGGAGTAAATTTCATGGAAGATGTATCTATGGAGAATGTTAAAAAATCATTTTTAAAAGAATCTTTAAAACTTAAAAAATGGTTATCTTTATGTAGGAGTATAGTTACTGAAAATGAAAGATTTGAATATGCTTTTTTTGAAGCTGTAAGAACTGTTATTGTTAAAATTTCTTCTGATGTAACATTATCACTTCCTGAGATTAATGAACAAATTTCAAATTTATTAAATCAGTCCATTAAAAGTACAGGGGTTATTAATGTTATTAATGTAAGTAATGAAGTGTCCTTATTTGATCCTGACTTTTTAGAAAAAATACATAAATTAGACTCCTCAAATCTCACTATTTCTATACTTGAAAAATTGCTAAATGAGCAAGTTAAAGGATATAAGAAAACTAATGTTGTAAAATCAGAAGAATTTTCAGAGTTATTGAAGGAGACTATGAATAATTATGTTAATGGACATATTACAAATGATGAGGTTATTGATGAATTAATTAAAATTGCTAAATTAGTTAGAAATGCACATGAAGAAGGTGAGGAATTAGGTTTAACTGAAGAAGAATTAGCTTTTTATAATGCAATTTCATTGCCTGAAAACATAACAGAATTTTATGACAATGATACATTAATCAAAATAACTCAGGAGTTAACAGAATCTTTAAGGAAAAATAGGACAATTGATTGGCAGAAAAAAGAATCTGCAAGAGCTAATATGAGAAGAACTGTGAAGAGATTGCTAAAAAAATATGATTATCCTCCAAAAGAGATGCAATTTGCACTTGATAAAGTTATTCAACAATGTGAATTATGGGCTGATGAAGCAGTATAGGTGATAGGATGGCTAAAGAGAATATTACAGAAATAGGTTTTGAAAAACAAATTTGGGAAGCAGCAGATGAACTGAGAGGTTCAATGAATGCTGGAGAATATAAGCATGTAGTACTTGGTTTAATTTTTTTAAAATACTTATCAGATAAATTTGAAGAAAGATACAAGGAACTTGTTAAAGAAGGTGAAGGATTTGAAGAAGATATTGATGAGTATACATCTGAAAATATATTCTTCGTTCCACTTGAAGCTCGTTGGAGTGAAATTGCTAAAAAAACAAATTCTGAAGAAAATGGTTTAGCAATTGATAAGGCAATGAAAGCCATTGAAGATAGTAATAAATCATTAAAAGGAATTTTACCTAAAAATTTTTCAAGGCCAGAACTAGATAAAAAGAAACTAGGTGCTGTAATAGATATTTTCACAAATGTACAAATGTCTGTAAAAGGCGATAAAAAAGATATTTTAGGACGTACTTATGAATACTGTTTGAGTATGTTCGCAGAAGCGGAGGGTAAAAAAGCAGGAGAATTTTATACTCCAGCATGTGTTGTAAAAACATTAGTTTCAGTTCTTCAACCTTATGATGGTCGTGTTTATGATCCTTGTTGTGGTTCTGGTGGAATGTTTGTACAATCTAAAAATTTCATAGAAAATCATAGTGGAAATATAAATAAAATTTCTGTATATGGTCAGGAATCTAATCCTACAACATGGAAATTGGCTAAGATGAATTTAGCTATTCGTGGGATAGAGGCAAATTTAGGTGAGCATCAAGCTGATACATTTTTAAATGATTTACATCCTACTTTAAAGGCAGATTATGTAATGGCAAATCCTCCATTTAACCTTAAAAAATGGGGACAGGAGAATTTACAGGATGATGTTCGATGGAAATATGGTATTCCTCCTAAAGGTAATGCAAACTTTGCATGGATGCAACATATGATTCATCATTTATCTCCTAAAGGAAAAATAGGTCTGGTTTTAGCTAATGGTTCACTTTCATCTACTACTTCTGGTGAAGGAAAAATTAGACAAAAAATTGTTGAAGATGATTTGGTAGAATGTATTATAGCCTTACCTACACAATTATTCTATACTACTGGAATTCCTGTATGTTTATGGTTTTTAAATAAGGATAAAAAACAAAAAGGTAAAACCTTGTTTATTGATGCTCGTGAAATGGGAACTATGGTTTCACGTAAATTAAGAGAATTAACAGATGATGATATAAATTTAATTGCAGAAACATATAATAAATTTGTTGATGGTAGTTTAGAAGATGAAAAAGGGTTCTGTAAGGTCAGTGATTTAGATGAAATTAAAAAACATGATTTTATCTTAACTCCTGGTAGGTATGTTGGTTTTAAACCAGAAGAAGATGATGGTATTCCATTTGAAGAGAAGATGAAAACTTTAACATCTGAGCTTGATGAATTATTTAAAGAATCTAATGAACTTGAAGCTAAAATTCGTCAAAGTTTAAAGGAGATTGGATTTGAATTCTAAATTTGAGTTTAGAATTTTTTTTTAAAAAATTAAAAAGGAGAGATAAATTTGAGTTTAGAATGGGAAACAGTTGAACTTAAATCAATTGCTGATGTTACTATGGGACAATCTCCAAAATCTGATTTTTATAATGAAAATTAT
>OMVX01000061.1 GCA_900314605.1 uncultured Methanobrevibacter sp.
TATCCATATTATTTATCATATCAACAATCTCATCAAGCTTAATAGTTTCATCATCAGCCATTTTATTTCTTAATAGAGCAATTTCATCATGTGCATCAGTTATTTTTTTTTGTAATACCTCCAATTCATCAGGATACAAGACATATACTACTCCAACCTTTGCATCATCAGATTTCTTAAATCTGATAAGTTTATCTTCTCTTTTGCCTACTGATACATTCTCTTTTTTCATCATGAAATCAACCACAACATCTGTTATTATATAATATTATTATATCCTATAAAAAAAAAAATTTTGTACAATAATGTAAGACATGATCATACACATATATGTATGAAAATTTTTATGACCTATCGTGTAAAACTTAGATTCACTATGATTAATAACAAAAATTTTCACCGACATCGATGTGCAAAGAAAAAAATTGCTTTATTTTGGCAAAAATTCCAAAAAAGGATAAATTGTCAAAAAATTGTTTCATGCAAATACATGTTTTTAACATGTAAATTACATGTAATATATGATAGTACCAAAATTATCAATCAACCAATCAATTTATTTAGTTACTGTTGAAGTTGGAGAAAACGATTACTTTATAGTAGCAACAAACCAAACAATATTCACAGTAGAAAAATTAGCAAGTAAAATTACTGCAAGTCTTGTAAGCATTACTTATAATATAGGTAAATATCTGGTACTTACATTATAAGATGCAATGATAAACCTATTAAGGATGCAATATTAACAGCAAACTTATCTACTTTAAAAAACTATAAAACTGATGCCAATGGTCAAGTTAAAATCAATATAGCTACACTGACACCTAAAACATATAATGCAAAAATTGCATATACAGGTTCAGATAGTATTGAGGGGACTATTGGATTAGTAAAAGTTACAGTTAAAAAATCTACACCAAAAATAACAGCAAAATCAGCAAAATATAAACTTAAAGGCCAAACCAAAAAATACATTGCAAGCTTTAAAAACAACAAAAACCAAGCACTCAAAAACACAAAAGTAACATTAAAAGTAGGTGGAAAAACTTATAATGCTAAAACAAACAACATAGACCAACCAATATTAAAATAACTAACCTTAAAAAAATAGGTTCATATATTACAGTAATAACATTCCTAACAAATCAACACTACAACAAAATAACTAAAAAAGTGAAAATAAATGCATAATTATAAACTAATTTAATATTTAAGAGTTTACAATAACTCTTTTATACTTTTATTTTTTTTAAAACAAAAATATTATTAAAATTTCTTTTAACCTAAAAAACAATTGATTTAAATATTTTTATTAATATAAACTTATTTAATTATTTTTTATGGGAATTTTATGTATAATGATAGTAGGGATAAAAAAGGTAAAAGAGCACTTTTAATTGGTTTAATAGGGAATATTTTTTTAACTATATTTAATATTTTAATAGGCTTATTATCTGGAAGTTATGCTCTTATTGCAGAGGGAATACATACATTATCAGATATTGCAACAACAATTATAGCATATATTGGATTTAAATTTGCAAGTAAACCTGCAGACCCAGAACACCCTTTAGGTCATGGGCGAGCTGAATCTATTGGTGGACTTATAATAGTTGTATTTTTATTTATAATTGCTTATGAAATTATAGAAGGAGCAATCCAAAAACTATTTTTTACACACAATATATCCTCCCCTTCATATCTTGCAGGGATTATGGCATTTGTAGGAATTATTGTTAATTTAATAATGAGTCAACGTTTAATCTCTATTGGTAATAAAATTCATAGTCCCTCAATTGTTGCTGATGGAAAACATCAGAGGGTTGATGTATTATCTTCTGTTGTAATTTTAATAGGTATTTGCCTATCACATTTAGGTTTTCCTCAATTGGATCCTATTATAGGGTTTGTTGTAGGATTATTTGTTTTAAAAACAGCTATTGTTGTTACAAAAGATAACATTAATCATATTATGGGTAAAATTCCTTCTCACGAAGTAATAGATGATATTAAGCAAGTTGCTTTATCAGTTGATGGTGTTGAGGGAGTTCATGATATTAGAGTAAATTTTTTCGGATCTTATGCTACAGTAACATTTCATATAGAACTTCCAGCGGATTTAAGTTTTAAAGAAGTACATAAAATTGTCCATATTGTTCAGGATGAAGTATTAGACCAGATTGATATAATTTATGGGGTAACTGTTCATGCATGTCCAATTGGTATAGAATATGACCATAAACAGAGAGTTGATAAGGATTTTTATAATTAAAAAATATTTTTTTTACTCCTTTTGGCCATATTGGAAACATCTGCTTTCTTTTTTACCATAACAGTTATTACAGTTTTTACATATGGATATTCCATTACCATTTTTCTTCCATTTTTCTAAAAAATTTGTTTCTGCAGTAAATGGTTTTGACATTGAGATAAATTCAATTTTATTGTTATTTAACATGGAATTAATGGTTTCACTATCTCTAAGGCTTCCTCCTACAATTACAGGTATGTTTACATTTTCAATTAATCGGTTTATATCTTTTAAATATTCTTCAGGATTTTCTTTTGTTTGTGCAACTGATATTGTTCGCCCTGTAATTTGAAGACTGTCTGCACCATATTTTTCAAGGAGTTTAGCTATTTCTATTCCTTCATCAGGAGTCATTCCCCCTTTCCTAACATCTTCCAAATTAATTTTACAACTTATATGTAATTTATAATTTTTATTAATTGCATTAATAAGTTCTAAAACCATTCTACACCTATTAAATGTGTTACCTCCATAGTTATCTTTTCGTTGATTAAAATAGGGATTAATAAATCTTGATAGGTAGAAATTGTTTCCCATATTTAATTGAATACCATCAAAACCTGCATATTGAAATTTTTTTGCACATACTAAAACTTGACTTTGGAAATTTCTTATTCCATCAATACTTATATCATTTGCTTCTACTTTATGGTTAAGACCATCGTTAAAATAAAATGGTGCAAGTTGTCCAAGTATTGGAACATTATATTTATGACAAATAGTTGTTATGTCTTTATAATCTTTCATAAATCCTTTATAATTTGTAGTAGTTGAGTAATCATAAAATCGGTCATGATAGTCAAGGGCAAAGATTTCTGATATGATTAAACCTACACCACTTTTTGCAATTTCATCATATCTTTTAAAAACACTATAGTTTAAAAACCCATCTTCCTTTTCTCTTTCCCAAATTCCAGTTCTTATAACTCTACTTTTAATTTCAAAATCACTAAATTTTACTTTATCAAATATATCTTTCATTCTTCCACTTCTTCTTCATTTCTAATTAATATAGTCAATGCAAGAATTGCCAGAGCTACTCCTATAAGATTAAAAATTGTGGGTCGTTCATAAAATAATAAACTTCCAAACAGTGTTGCGGCTACTGGTTCTGAACTACTACATAAAAGTGTAGCTTTACCGTTGTCAATATAAGTTAATCCTATTGTAAATAATAGATAAGGAAGTAGTGCTGTAAATAATGTATGTGCCAAAGCAAAAGGAATATTTATAATCGGATCTGCATTAATAAAATATCCAAATTTTCCAAAATCTGTAAATGGTAATAAAGCAATAGACATAAATAAGACACTATAAAAAACAACAGTATATGTTGAATATCCTTTTTCTGTTGCTAATTTGGAGAATGTTCCATACACTGCCCAAAAGAATCCTGCTAAAATTCCAAATATTAATCCTTTTAAATTCCATGTAATTGAAGTACTTTCTAAAATTCCACTAACAAGTACACATCCAAGTATTGCTAATATTAAACAAAAGATTTTTTTCATGGTGATTTTTTCTTTAAAAATTATTGCTGATAGTAACATTGCAAAAATAGGGGCAAGACTTAGGAGTACTGCTGCAAGAGAAAGTGTTAAGTTAAACATTGCCTCATTATAACATAAATTCAGTAATAATACTCCTATTACTCCACATCCAATAAATAACCATAAATCTTTAAGTTTAATTTTAAAGCTTTCTCTTTTGAAAATTAATAGTCCTATTAATAATAGTATACATTCAAGTAAGATTCTTGTTGAGAAAATAGTTACACTATTCATCCCATATTCTTTTAGGGTTCTAACAAAGATTCCTCCAGAACCCCAAAATATACCTGCAATTAAAGGGAATAATAATATTATTTTTCTGTTCAATTTCATCACCATTAAATTTTCCCTGTTGATTATTTAAAATTATTATAAACAGTTATATTTACAATTATAACATCTATCACTTTCGCACCATGGAGTATTTTCATTTTTCTGCATTTTTTCATATTCTTCAATTAAAAAATCTTCCCTTAATCCAATGTCTATATTGGACCATGGTAATTCATCTTCTAGTTTATAATCTGGCAGATATTTTTTCCATATACTGGTTGAAATTTTTTTATCATAATATTTTTCTAGTAAGTCTCCAAGTTCTCTTCCAGCACATGATAAAACATATTGCATTAAACCATATTTAGCACTATCGAATTTAACATTTATACCTTTAAGTTCCTTTTTAAGATAACGCATCTTTAATTTAATTGCATTATAGTCATAAGTTTCCCACTGTAGTGGTGTTTGGGCTTTAGGTATAAGTGCATTTATACTAAATTTTACAGATAATTTTTTATTAATAGTATTTTTCTTATCCTCTATAGACTTTATATACTTAGTTAAGTTTAATATGTCTTCTTCTGTTTCATTTGGAAAACCTATAATAAAGTATAATTTTAAATTAAAACCCTTTTTAAGAGCTTTTTCAACTACATTATCAATTAAATCATCAGATATATCTTTATTTATTGATTTTCTAAGTTTGTATATTGATTCCGGTGCAATTGTTAATGTTCTAAGTCCACTTTCTTTTAAAAATTTCAGTGTTTCATTGGTTATGGTTTCAATTCTCATAGAAGGTGTTGATATTTCAAAACCTAAATCTAACAGTGAACTTGTTAGTTCATCTATTTGCGAATAGTCAGAAACAGCATAACTTATTAATGCAATCCGATTAATATTTGTATTTTCTCTTGAAATTTTAGCAACTTCTATTAATTTTTCAAGTGATGTTTCTCTTTGAGGTCTGTACAAATATCCAGACATACAAAATCTGCATCCTCTACTACATCCCCTTGAAACATTTAAAAGTATTGCATTTCCAAAAGCAGGTCTATATGCTATATCCTCACTTTCTATAACTATTGGTTTTGTAATGTGGTAATTTTTATCCATATCTTCAATAAGTGCTATTTCTGTTTTATTATCGTATTTAGGTATGTATAATCCTTCAATATCTAAAAAACTTTTTAAATTATCTTTAGGATTATCTAACTCATTATATTTTTCTATTAATTCTTTTAATACTTCTTCACCCTCACCAATAATAAATATATCGATAAAATCAAAAAGGGGCATAGGATTAGCAGTAACACAAGGGCCTCCTGCAATAATTAAGGGGTCTGAATTTTTTCTTTCTTCTCTTTTTATTGGAATTTCTGCTTTTTTTAAAATTTCAATTAAGTTAAAATAATCTTGCTCAAACTGTAATGTAAAACTAATAATATTAAAATCAGATAAAGGACTATTAGTTTCTATACTTCGAGTGTAAGGATATACAATTCTCTCACAGTAAGTATCCTCTCTTTCATTTAATAAATGATATAAAATTTGATAACCAAGTGAAGTCATAGCCACTTTGTAAACATTAGGATAAACTAATCCGAATCTGATGTTTACATCCTTAATCTTTTTTATCACGATATTTGATTCATAATACATGTTTTCACTTAGATGTGTTCCTAAATAATAACTCAATGCATATGCTCCACGGATTAATAACCCTAGTACCATAGGTATAATAAGTTCTGGAGCTTTAAAGTACATAAATACAAAAAGAAATAAAGTTATAATGAAAATAATATTAATTACTTTTTGTGCAATTTTCGGACTTCTGATTTTCATTACAAAATATATAAACAATACAAGGTCGATAAGATAAATTATTTGTGATAAGGAAAATCTATATCTATTAGTATAGGTGATAATTGCAAATAAAAGACTTATTATAAATAAATATAAACCTATTTTATAATATTTTTTTCCTTTTCTATGTCTATCTATCCCATAACAGATTATAGATATAAATATTAATAATATGAATACTAATGGAATTAGTTCTAAATAAATTCCTTGGATAGTATAGTTATACATTGAATATAGTGTAATTAAAAATCCAATGAAAACTAATACTTCTAGAAGGGATAATAATATTTTTTTTTCTTTCTTTTTTCTAATATATTCCCTATAATTTATATTAACACATCCTTCAATATAAATTTTTAAAATATTATCTTTAATATACTAGGTTTTTTAATTAATTTTATATAAACTTTCGTAAATTTTCTATTAAAAAAATTAAAATAATTTTAAAGAATATTTAACTTATTTAACTTATAAAATTATTTTTAACTACTTTTTAAATAATATTTATTAAAAAAATAAGAAGAAATGTATTTTTAAAAAATTTATTAAATTACATTTGTAAAGGCTAATGAAAGATGTGCAATAATTGCAGAACCTAAAAAAGTCCCTAAAATTACAAAAATCGTTATTATTCCTCCTTTCCAACCTAATTTTTTAAATTGGTCCCAATCTCTTCCTATAGATATACCTACATATGCAAGATAAACAGTAACAATTGCAGACAAATCTATAGCTTTAACAAATGGAACAATATAGTGGGAACTTGGTACCATTGGAAGTGCAAGAATAATACCTATTATACTAACCCATATTAGAGCAGGAATATTATGTGGAGAAAGTCTTTCAAGAACAAAACTAATATAAGCAATAACAGATAAAATAACCATTCCGACAAATGATTTTACAAAAGATGAACCATATCCTATATAATTGGCAGTTGCAACAAAAATTGAGAAAATAAAAAGTAAAAAACCCCAATTTATAAGTCTTTTAAAACTAAATTTACTAATCTCTTTTTCTAAATCATGATTTTTCATATCTGTTTCATCTTTATAAGATTCAGGTTTTATAGTAACTGATGATGTTCTACCAATTTTAGGTTCTAGGAAACGATAAAGTTTTTCTGTAAGTGGAAGAGCAATAAATACTACAATATAAACTCCAAAACAGAAACTTAAAAGGTTAGATAAACCTGAAAATGCTAATATATCATCAGATATACTGGAAGGATAAATACTGAGAAGGGGAGAAAGAGCTGCTGCATTCATACTTGCACTACCTATTCCACTTGCCATAGCAAGTGCATAAGGGTGAAGTGGAAGAGCTGTAGCTAAACTTGTAATTAAACTAATAAAAACTGTTCCAATTATTGTTCCTATAACATAGACAGTTAATACTCCTCTTGTTTCAGGGGATCTAAAACCATATCTATCAATAATAATTCCAATATCTGGTTCACGGCAAATTGAACTGGTCATACCAATAGCTTCACGTTTGAATCCTAAAAGAAGAGCAAGTGGTAATGCTAAAAGTATTGATCCTAAATGACCAAATTGTTGTAATACAAGAGCAGGAGCAAAAGATAATGAATTTAAACATTGTCCTCCTGAAATTGCAAGTTTTGCTAGAATAGGCACCATAAATAAAATCATTAGATTTTCAGCCACTTTAGATTCATGATTTTGAATAAATTTAAAAGGTTTAAATAAAAATAATCCTAAACCTAAAACCATAGCATATAATAAAGGCATTAAGACAATAATTATATTTTTAGTTAGATATATCTTTCGAGTACCAATTAACTCTGCAATAATAACTAAAAAGAAAACAACTATATGAAGTTTATATTCCATCCATGGTCTAGGTCTAGGTGAATTGGATTTTTTATCATTAGACATTTTTACTACCTGTATATAAAATTTATTTAAATATTATCTGGTTTTTTAAATTTTAAATTATATTACTTTTAATTTTTTTATGATAATATTGCATGTTTTTATTTATAAACTAATCTGTTTAATGATAAAAAAGTTCCTAAAATATGAATAAAAACGAGACTTATCTAAATGAATATTGCCATATGATTCCTAATTTGTGAATATAATAAAAAAAATATGTGATAATATTTTGAAAAATTATAAAATATTTTAACTAATTTTCTACTAATTTTCCAAGAATATCTTTCCATGAAATTGAGTTAATATTATCAAGTTCCATACTGTATCTTTTTAAGTTAAGTAAATTCTGTGGACAAGCTTTAACACATGCACCACATAAAACACAGTATTCCGGATTAATTTTTGATTCTCCATTAATAATTTCTATTGTATTACATGGACAAACATCCCGACATGCATGACAGGTATCTCCCTTACATACTAAGTCAGGATTTCTTAATATTTCTCCTGTAAATGGTTTTATAACTTCAATTGCATCTGTAGGACAGACTGATTTACACCATCCACAGTTAATACATTTACCTTCAATAAATATATTACCAGTAATAACAGGTTTATTAATATCCTCTTTAAACATACAGGTAGTACATATTGCAGTAATTGCATCTGTAGGACAAGCTCTTTTACATACTTGACAATATACACATTTAGACTCATCAACTTCAATAGTATCTGGGATTTTAAATTCATTATTTCCACTTACTTTAATTGCACTTGCAGGACACATCTCTTCACAGACTTTACAGTAAATACATTCCTCTTCGTTAATATTAATTTCCCCTAAAAGTAAATCATTAGGAGCAGGTAAATTTCTTTTAAAGAATATAGAGTCTCGTGGACATGCTTCTACACATTTTCCACAGTATAAACAATCTTCTTCATGAATTTTTCCAGTGTTATGCCAATGAGGATACTGACTTGATTTAGAAATGAGCTCTCCATTAATTTCTAATTCTAAAGCTCCAAATGGACAACTTGATGCACATAATCCACATAATACGCAGCTATTTTTATTACAGGAAATATAATCAAGATCTATTAATCCTCTTGAAATAGGTACTATAGGACTTAATCTTAATGATGTGGTAGGACATGTGTCAGCACAAATTCCACAACCTACACATTTATCATTATCATGTATTAATTTTCTTTTATCCATTCCCTCTCTTTCTATGAGTAACATGAAAAACACCTATTTAGATTTTCATAATAGCTTGGTTTGGACAATTGCTAATACATAAATCACAATCATCACAATTGTCAGGAATGATTTTCACATCTCCATTTTCTTCCACTATTGCACCTTGTTCACATATTTTTATACATATACCGCCACCCATACAATTTTCTACATGACCACATTTATCAGAATCAATTTGAATTGCCATTAAATCACCTAAAAATTTTATACAAATATATTTCTCGATATGTATATTTAAACATAACGATTTATATTGAAAGACCAGTCTGATAAATAATAAAATTATTGAATTAAATTTCCTTTTTTATCAATTTCTCCTTTACGAATTCTCGTAGAAGAAATTGGCACACCATCATCAGCTAAAACAAAGCTAACAACAACAATATCTAAGGGATGCATACCTTTTTCAAAACGTATTTGATTAATCTCTACTGCTGTAGGTTCAGTTTCCTCACTAACAACAATAGCATCAAAATCTTCAACAGAAAGAGTAGGACCATATTTATTATCTAAACGACTAATATGATAATTATCGTAATTTTTAAAAAAATTCCTTAAATTTCCCATTCGAACTTGACAGGTGTCTATATTTCCTTTTAAACCCCCAAATTCATCAGAAGTGACTCCTATTTCAACGAATTCTCCAATTTCAAAAGCAGTTTCAAGAAGTTTCCTATGGCCATTATGAAATTTATCAAATGTTCCTCCAACAACTACTTTTTTGTATTTCTTTGTCATAATCTATTCCTTTCAATAAATTTATAAGGAGATATTTATTATAGTTTTATTTATATTTACCTATATGAATTAAACAATGATTAAATATGAATAATCTAATTAAGGGATTAATATTAAATTAAATAAATATTATGCATCTATTTTTATGAAATTATAGAAACAGACATTTTATAATATTATTAATAAGGTATTTTTAATTTTCCACTCTTTTTATTTAAATTTTTCATTAAAAGTATATTTTAAGCAAAAGTCATAAAATCTATAAGAAAAATTTTATTTCATTAAGAAAAATATTATCAAAAAATATAAAGTTTAATAAGATAAGTATAATTTAATATTTTTTCATTTGATTTGAGGAATATATATTAATTTAATGGGGCTGTAAAAAATTTAACTGATAAGCCCTCAATCAAGTTAAAAAAATATATACTTATTTTAAATTACACTTGAAATTGTTCTATAACTCAAAATAC
>OMVX01000096.1 GCA_900314605.1 uncultured Methanobrevibacter sp.
GATTTGTATTTTTATAAACTATTCTATAGTGATATGATAAATAATAAAAATAAGAGCAATTAAAAGGATTTTTCTTCGAAAAATTTCAGACCCCTAAATCTCTTATTGTATTATAAAAATAAAAATATGTTTTAAAATTAGTTAGTATCAAAAACATATATTAAATTGTGAATATTTCAATTTATTGGTGATACTTATAATAAATACTAACTATTTTAAAACTTAAAATTAGTAAGTAATTGAAGTTTTAATCATTGTTTTTTAAGTACAAAAGCAAAACCATATGCTAATAGTAGAGTAATTATAGCCCCTATTATAAGTGCTCCTATTGCACCAACAGATGTTTCTCCAATTGTGTAATCTGGCATTGGGGATTCAAAGTGGAAAGTTGAACCTTCTAATGTTTCAGGAACTTTTGAATCTTCTGCAGATTTTTCAAGTCCATCTGGATCACCAGATGCTAAAAATGGTGATAAACATGCAATTACAATACAAAATACAATACCTACTATTATTAAATTTCTAGTTTTATTATCCATGTTTACACCCCTTCATTTTTATTCCATACTAAAAGATCAGGTCTGAATTTTTCAAGTGCATAAATGACAATTACGGTAAGGACTGCTTCAATTATACCAATAAATGCATGGTATGTTCCCATAGCAATTAGTCCTGGTACAAGTGGGAAAGTTCCTGCTATAGTCATTTCAACAGCACAGGCAAGAGCTGCAATAAGAGTTGCAAGCCATGCCCCTATAGCAATTGAAGGATATTTACCGATAAGATTTTTTAATCCTTTGAATGTGTATAAACCTACACATCCTCCTATAATTCCCATATTCAAAACGTTTAATCCTAAAGTTGTTATTCCACCATCTCCAAAGAGTAATGCTTGAAGTAGAAGTACAACGAAAAATACTATTACACAAGCTTCTGGAGCTAAGAATACTAAAGCAATTAAAGTACCTCCTACCATATGTCCACTAGTACCGAAAGGAATTGGCATATTCATAGACATTATAGCGAAAATACCTGCTGCTAAAACTGCCATTAATGGCACTCTTTTTTCATCCAAATTATTTCTCGCCCATTTTTGTGCAAAGTACAATGCTATTATTAAAATCACATAATAGATAGCACATTGCCACAAAGGTACGAAACCATCTGGTACATGCATTATTTATTTCCTCCTAATAACTAAAATATCAAAATTTAAAATTTTAATATTAATATATTAATAAAAAGTAATACTTTTTATTAAAATTTTCTAAATACTATATAAATAGTAATACTTTTTTTAAAATTTTCTAGCAAAAAGTAATAATCAATTATTACTTAAATTTCTTTAAATTGAATTTAAAAAAATAATATATGTTCTTTTTAAAAAAATATTACTTTACATATAAATTTTATTAAAAAAAAGTATATAAATCTTTTTAAAGTATTACTTCTTAATTAAATTATTTAAAATAAGTATTACTATAAATTATAACAAAAATAATTTATTTTCAGATAAATTTAATTACTAAAACATAATATTGATTTAAAAACTTTTTCTTATAATAATTTTTAAATCAAAATATTAATTAAAAGTTCATTTGAAAAACAAGTCTTAGATTTAAAATTAAATTAAAATAAATATAATAAAATAGTTCACTGAATTAATATGAAAAAATTATTTGAGATTATTCAGATTTTTTTATATTTTAAAATTAGTATTTCAGTTTTTATTAAGATTTTTTTATATCTTAGAGTTATGGTTTGAAAAAAGAAAAAGTAAAAGAGTTTATTTTAAACTCTTAATATAAATTATTTTCATCGTTTTACAGTTATTTTAACTTTTTTAGCCACTTTGTTATAGTATTTATTTGTTGGAAAAGTAATAACTGCAATATATGAACCTATTTTTTTAAGGTTGGTTATTTTAAATGTTGCTTGGCCTTTGCTATTTGTTTTGACACTGTAAGTTTTTCCACCTACTTTTAATGTTACTTTTGTGTTTTTTATAGCTTGGTTTTTGTTGTTTTTAAAGGTTGCTGTGTATTTTTTAGTTTTTACTTTAAGTTTAAAGCTTGCTGCTTTTACAGTTATTTTTGGTGTAGCTTTTTTTACTGTTACTTTGACTGATGCAGTAGATGCATTAAAAATGTCTGATTCGGCATATGTAATTTTTGCATTGTATGTTTTTGGTGTAAGTGTTGCAATATTGATTTTTACTTGGCCGTTTGCATCAGTTGTATACTTTTTAGCACTACCTAGGTTTACTGTTAATACTGCATTTTTTATAGCATTCCCATTTTGATCTTTTAATGTAATTATTAAATTTTTTCCTACATTATAAATTGTACTTATAGGTTTTGCAGTAATTGTTGTTTTTTCTTTTATAACATTAATTGTTGTA
>OMVX01000068.1 GCA_900314605.1 uncultured Methanobrevibacter sp.
ACTTAAACCATAAGTATCAACATAAAATGCAGCCACATTAACTAAAGCTTTTCTAGTAATTTTAACTCCCTTAGGAAGACCAGTACTACCACTAGTATACAAAATACAAGCCAAATCCCCATAACCCACAGATACCTTAGACAAAGTTCCAATATTACCATTAAAAATATCAGAAATATTCAAAATAATAACATCATCATTAACCAAATCAACAACACGATTATAAGTCTTATCACTAACAATAACAATATTAGTACTAGTATCATCTAAAATAAACCTTATACGCTCATCAGGAAGCTTATCATCCAAAGGAACATAAACACCGCCATAAGACAAAATACCTAAAACACAAAACATATACAACTCAGATCTCTCAACCAAAAAGGCAACCTTATCCTGCTCCTCAATGCCCCGACTCTTTAAACATGAAGCAATCTTATCAGCAATAAAAGCACCCTCCGCGTAAGTATAAGAACAATCCTCATAAGAAACCAACATATTATCCGGACACCTTGAAAGATTATCATTAAATGCATCTAAAACATCAACATAATCCAAATCATGACCAGTATCATTAAATGCATCTAAAAGATCTAAATCAGAAGACCCCACATAATTAATATCAGACAACCTATCCTCACTTAATAACTGATTTAATATCATATTATATGATTTTACAAAACGTCTAATTGTATCTGAAGAAAACTCACTAGAATAAATAACATTCACTACATACCGATTATTTTTTTTAAAAATACGAAACGCCAAATCAGAAACAATAAAAAATTGATTATTAATCTCTTCATCAAAAATAGGCTGATATTGGAAAAGTATTGAAGAGTTAATATTAAATTTTTGAGCTAAAACTCTAAAAGGATAAAAATTATAAGAAAACACATTAAATATTAAATCTCTAACATCACCAATAAAAGAAGCAACATCATTATCACAACAATCAACAATTAACGGCAAAGTATTTACAAACATACCAATAGACTCATAATTACTTAAGTTATCACGACCATTATCCAAGACATTAAACAATACCTTATTATCTCCTGTAAATCTAGATAAGGTATAAGCAAAAACACCAGTAAACAAAATATTCTCACTAACACCATAAGACTTCAAAAAAACATCAACATCAGACTTACCAACATCCAAATTAAAGGAATAAACACCAGCTTCATTATCACCAACATCACTTAAAAGAGAAGAAACATCACCAACATCACATAACATATCCTCATAAAAAGCCTCAGCAGTAGAATATTCCTTTGTTTTAATAATTTCCTCATGATAAACACTAGATTTAACAAAACCATCATCTAATTTTAATACCTTACCTTCCAATAAATCAAATAAATGCTGTTTAAAAACTAAACTAGAAAATCCATCAAAAATCAAATGATGAAAAACACAAACTAAAACAAAACCATCATCATTATCATTATTCATTAATAAAAAACGAGACAAACTAGAATATATATCAAAAGATTCATTAATAAAATCTGAAAGTACCTCCCCATCATATTCATTTAAATAATCAATATTAGGAGAAACACCATTTTTCAAACAAGGATTACCATCTACAACATTAACAAAAGACTTCAATATTGGATGAACATTAAACATCTCATATAAAGCACTTTTAATCTCATCCAAAGAATAACTTCCAGGAATATTAATGGTAAGTGGAATATTATAAACATCATTTTTCTCATATCTTACAATATCAAGATAAACATTCAGCTGAGACTCATTTAAAGGACAACCCTCATCTAAAGAATATCTACTATACTCCAAATCCATTACAGTATTATTTTTAATATAATCTGCAATCTTCTCAGGAGTACCCAAAGAAATCAAATCATTTACAGATAAATTATAATCCCCCAACTCTTTTACAATTTTCATTGCAATAATAGAAGTACCACCTAACTGAATAAAATCATCATAAACACCAATATTATCCCCATTAAAAAATTTCCCAAAAACATCAACAATAATCTCTTCTAACTCATTCCTAGGTTTAACAAAATCAATATCCTCTAACTCAACAGGAGGTAAACTCTTAACATCAACTTTACCATTAGAATTTAAAGGTAAACTATCCATACAAACATAATAAGAAGGAACCATATAAGAAGGCAAATGAACACTCAAATACTCTTTAAGAGCCACCTCATCAATACCAACATCAGAAGAATAATACACAATCAAATGATCTTGACAATTAACATTACCCACAACAACCTTAACCTGATTAAAACCACCAAATTCAGAAATAACAGACTGTACACCATCAGGCTCAATTCTAAAACCATTTAAATTAATCTGATCATCCTTACGACCAACGTAAACAACACTACCATCAGATTTAAAATAAGCCAAATCATTAGTAAAAAATGCCCTTTCACCATTAAACTCACCATAAGACTTACTAGTCTGCTCAGAATTATTTAAATACTGCTTAGTAACAACAGGACCACCAATAACAAGTTCACCCACAGCACCAATAGGCAACTGATTCTTATTATCATCCAAAATATACACCCTAGAACCACCTAAAGGCCTACCAATAACAGAATAATCAGAAAAATCCTTATTCAACCTATTAAGAATAACAGAACCAGATACTTCAGTACAACCATAAGCATTCCACAAAACAGTAAAACTATCATCACGAACCTCAGCTTTAGATAAACTAGAACCAACTAACGCCAAATTATCCAAATTCAAATCAAAATTATTATATAAATACAAACCTAACTCTTGTGTTAAAAACAAAAAGTAACAATGATATGAATTCAAATACTGTACAATTTTAGAAATAGATTCCTTAGTAGTTTCACGTATAATAAAAACTTCAAAACCATGCATAAGAGCAGCAAAAATAGGAATAGAAGCAACAAAATTAAACTTAGCCAAACACATAAAATTACCACTACCCCCCTCAGGTATATTTAAAAAATTAACACAATTAAAATTAATATTAATAATATTCCTTTGAGTTAATTCCACACCTTTAGGAACACCCGAAGTACCACTAGTATATAAAATAAGAGCAGTATCCTCTAAATCAATATCCACATCCATTAAAACACCAGATTCCCCATTATTTAATGAATATAAATGAATAGATTCCACATCATCAAAATCATAACCACTTTCATGAATGATATATTTCGCCGAACTATTATTAATAATACTTTGAATATAAGTTTTTGGATAATCCTCATCAACAGGAATAGTAATAGCACCTAACTTCATTAAACAAACAGTTAATAAAGGAATATAATAAGACCTAGGCAAATATAATAAAATTTTATCAGATTTACCTATTTTATAATCATTTTGAAGAGTATAAGATATGGATTTAATTAACTCCGCCAACTCTTTATATGTAATCCTATTAATTTCATCATTTATTGCAAAATTATCAGCGTATTTTTCAGCCTTTTCAAAAATAATATCCGGAATAGGTTTATAATTAATCTTAAAATCATCACCCCTTGAAAATTCTTTTAATAACTTTAATTGCCGACTACAAACTATATCTACCTCACAACAAGGCTTATTAATATCATTTAAATAATTATTTACCATAAATTCAATATTTTCAAGAATAGACTCTATTTCAAATCTACTAAAAGTATTACTATCATATTCAATCTCAATAGATTCACCAGATATCTTAAATATTATACTTGAATTATTATTAAGAAGATTATCATCTGTTTGGTCAACAATTGCATAATTAAAAATATAATCACCATAATCTGGATATAACTCATAAACATAATCTTTAAGGAATTCCATAGAATGATCTAAAGCATTATCCATTATATTTTTCACAGAAATAATAAAATCAAAAAGAGAATTTTTTTCATCATATTCAATCTTAAAAAGAGTATCATCAGAATTCAAATTACTATAACTGAAAATAATACCCTCACTACTACTAATTCTTGATAAATACAAAGATATAATACTTGTATAAAATTCAAAAAAAGAAAGATTATTATCAGCTAAAAAATTTTCTAAATTAACATTAATATTTGAAAAATTATAAGTTACATTATCAAAAATATTAAAACCATTATGGTCTTTTAAAAAATTATTAAAAGAATAAATATCCTTTAATTCATCTTTCCAATACTCTCTATACAAAAAAATCTCCTCAAAAAATATAATTAAATCAGTGAAAAAAAATTAAATAATATTTTATATTAATAAAAAATACTATTTAAAATATATCTAAAAAAGTTAAGAACCGGAATTTTTTAAATAAAAAAGTCAATATCTCTTATTTTTATTAATTATCCTAAAATTATCTGATAACTGAAAAAATCAAAACGCTAAAAAAAAATTAATATAAAAAAATAGAATGCTAAAAAAATTAATATAAAAAAATAGAATGCTAAAAAAATTAAAAATGATAAAATTAATTTTAATAATAAAAAAATTATAGTTATCTATTCGATGACCATTATTGTATCTCCAGCAGAGACAGCATCACCTTTTTCAACTAATATTTGAGTAACAACACCATCTTTTTCAGCTTGAATATCATTTTCCATTTTCATAGCTTCAAGTACAGCTACAGTTGAACCCTTAGCAACTTTATCTCCAACTTGAACCTTAATATTTAAAACCATACCTTGCATTGTTGAGGTAACTGCACCTTCAACAGCAGTAAATGGTCCTTTATCAGTTTCTTCAACTTGAAGATAACCAGTTGGAATAATTTTAACATCAAAGACATCCCCATCAACTTCAACATTATATTCTGTTGGAATAGCTAATGGATCTTCGGAGACTGGGGTTTTAGGTTTAAGTTCTTCCTCTTCTGCCTCACCTTTTAAGAATTTTTCAGCAACTTGAGGATATAAAGCAAGAGTTAAAACATCCTCGTCTTTTTTAATAATTCCTAAATCTTCACCTAATTTTTCATATTTTTCCATTTCATCTTCAAGCATATCTGCAGGTCTACAATCAATAGGTTTTTCATCACCTAATATTTTCTTATAAACATCAGGATTTACCTTTGCAGGAGGGCGTCCATACATTCCTCTCATATAATCTTTAATCTCATTGGATACTGTTTTATATCTTTCTCCACCAAGAATATTCATTACAGATTGAATACCTACAATTTGACTGGTTGGAGTAACTAGTGGAGGATATCCCATATCTTTTCTTGTTCTAGGCATTTCCTCTAATACATCCTGATATCTATCAAGTGCATTTTGCTCTTTAAGTTGAGAAACAAGGTTTGATAACATTCCTCCAGGAATTTGATATAATAAAACATCAGTATCAATTTGCTCTGCAATAGGATCAAGAATAGATCCATATTCTTCTCTAATATCATTAAAGTAATCTTTAATTGTATTTAATAATTTTAAATCAAGGCCAGTATCAAATTCAGTACCTTGAAGTGCTGCAACAATACTTTCAGTAGGAGGCTGACTTGTACCTCCTGCAATTGGAGAAATTGCAGTGTCTAAAATATCTACACCTGCTTCACAAGCAGCATAATAAGTAATTGGAGCCATTCCACTAGTACAATGACAATGTAAATCTACAAGTAAATCTGTTTCTTGTTTAAGTCTGGATATTAACTCATAAGCTGATTGTGGAGTAATAAGTCCTGCCATATCTTTAATACAAATAGAATCACATTCTAATTCTTCAAGTTTTTTAGCAAAATCTACATATGAATCAATAGTATGAACAGGAGAAATAGTGTAACTAATAGTTCCTTGTACATGAGCACCTTGAGCTTTTGCAACTTTAATAGATTGTTCCATATTACGAATATCATTTAATGCATCGAATATCCTAAATACATCTATACCATTTTCATAAGACTTTTCGACAAAAGCGGTTACAACATCATCAGGATAATTTTTGTAACCTAAAAGGTTTTGTCCTCTTAATAACATTTGAATAGGAGTTCTAGTCGCTTTTTCTTTAATTTCCCTCAATCTTTCCCAAGGGTCTTCATTTAAATAACGAATACATGTATCAAAAGTAGCTCCTCCCCAAGCTTCCAGTGAAAAGTATCCTATTTCATCTAACTCTTCAATAACAGGAATTATATCTCGTGTTCTCATACGAGTAGCCAAAAGTGACTGGTGAGCATCTCTAAGTGCAGTTTCAGTAATTTTGGTATTTTTCATTTAATCACCATTCCCTTTAATAAAAATTTAAGTATATTATAAAATAATATTATTATAAAAAAATATCTGTTTATCCGTAGAATATCAAAATTAAAAATTGTAATATAGAATAAATAAATTAAATATAAAAATCAAGGCTTTAAATAAAATAAAACTAATAAAAACCTTTTCATAAATTAATTATCAAATATTCTATAAATAATAATATATTGTCTTTCTTATTAATAAAACTTAACTATTTATAATAAAATTTTAATAAAAATGGAAAAATTGATAAAAAAAATAGATAAAAAATATGGAATAAATAAAAAAAACTTAAAAAAAATAGAGAAAAGAAAAAAAATTATTTACCTATCTAATTTTCCTTCAATGAAAAGATTTGTATTTTCATATGCTTCATCATCTGTAAATTGAACAGGAGGATGTTTCATCACATATGATGAAATAGATGTTAACTGACCAGAAATACCTCTTTCTAGAGCCAATTTACAAATACGAATAGCATCAATTACACAACCTGCAGAGTTTGGAGAATCTTCAACACTAAGTCTAAGTTCAATATTTATTGGAACATCACCAAATTCTCTTCCTTCCATTCTAAGGAAACATAATTTATTATCTTTTTGCCATGGAACATAATCACTTGGACCAATATGAATATCATTCTCATCTAATCTTTCACCAGCAACAGATTGAACTGCTTCAGTTTTAGATTCTTTTTTAGATTCTAAACGACTTCTATTTAACATATTCATAAAATCAGTGTTACCTCCAGTATTTAACTGATAGGTCCTATCTAATTTAACTCCACGGTTTTTAAATAAAGTAGTAAGAGTCCTATGAGTAATTGTAGCACCTAATTGTGCTTTAATATCATCACCAATACATGGAATACCTTTATCTTTAAATTGCTTTTCCCATTCAGGATTACTTACAATAAATACAGGCATACAATTAATAAATGCAACACCTGCCTCTAAACATGCCTGAGCATAAAATTCAGTAGCCTTTTGAGATCCGACAGGTAGATAATTTAAAAGCATTTCAGCTCCACTTTCTTTTAATACATTTACAACATCACTAAGTTCTGCTTCCTCTTCATCTGCTACAATAAATGTTAAATCTTCATCAAAATTTTGCATATGGTCTGCAACACCATCTAAAACTTTACCCATACTAACTTTAACATCAGATTTAGGAATATCATCCATAAAAACTGTTGTACAATTAGGTTTAGCAAAAATAGCTTTATCTACAGTTTGGCCAACTTTTCTTTTATCAACATCAAATGCAGCGACTACTTCTATATCAGATGGTTCATAACCTGCAATTTCCCAATGCATTAAACCAATTGAATCTTCTGGCTTTTTATCTTTATAATAATGAATACCTTGGATAAGAGAACTTGCACAATTCCCCATACCAACGATTGCTATTTTAATCTTCGACAAATTAACACCTGATAAATTTTAATAAAAATATAAATTTAGAAAATATAATATTAAATAAATATGTATTTTTTAATAGTTATAAAACTTATTGATAATAGTTAAAGGCACTTTCAAAAACTTGAGTGATAAATTTAATTTCCATTTTTTTTACCTTAGAAAAATTCGGTTTAATAAGTCCAAACATACATATAGAGCTTTTATTTCTATATTACACAAATAATATATAAGTTACACTTAATATATTAAGTTATTATGGCATATAACTTGTAAAAATTAAAATCACTTAAGTTTTTAAAAGTGCCTAGTTAAATTAATTTTAAAAATAAATAAAATTTTAAAGAAAATAAAATATAAAATTTTATACTAAAAATAATTTAATTTTAGAATAAAAAAAACAGTGAAAAATCTGTGGAAAATTCTATCATAATTAAAATTCAAGAAAAATTAAAAGGTTATAGGATGAAAAATCTTTTATTAATTAGTTTTTACTTTAATCAGAAAAATGAAATTGCATCTAAAAGACTTAGGAATCTTTCTAAATACTTACCAAACTATGGATGGAACCCAATAGTTATTACACCCCATTTTGATAATATCGATACGAGTTTTAATAAAACTGAACTTGAAGGTGTAGAAATTATTGAAACTGAATATCTGGACATGTTAGATAGATATAGTTCTTTATTAAAGTTTAATAAATCTAAAAAAAGAAATCTTACTAGTTCGAATTTTAATAAAACTGTTAATAAAAGTCCTAACAATTCATCTGATTCGAATATGAATATTAATAATAAATCTATAAATACAGATTCTAAAAATGATGATTCTACTAATTTAAAACCTAATCCTTTTATTCAAAAAGGTATACACCTAGCAGGAGAAATATTTGCATATCCTGATGGTATGAAATACTGGTATAAACCAGGATTTGAAGCATCAGAAAATATAATAAAAGAAAGAAAAATAGATGGAATATTATCTTCTTCATGGCCTATAACCTGTCATAAAATAGCTAAAGATTTAAGTGAAAAATATAATATTCCTTGGATTGGGGATTTACGGGATTTATGGAATAAAAACCCTTATGTCAATCATAATTTTATAAGAAGACATTTTGAATATAAACTAGAACTTAAAACCTTTAAAAATGTAAGTGCTTTAACTGTAACTACACCACTTACAAAAGAAATATTATCTACCATACATCCAGATAAAAAAATATATACAATTGAAAATGGATATGAAAAAAGTGAATTTGAAAATATTGAATATCATAAAAAATCAGAGACTAAACTAAATATTAGCTATGCAGGAAAATTATATGAAGGTAAAAGAGACCCTGAAATCTTATTTGAAGCAATAGAAAAGTTGTCTAATGATGGTCTAATTGATAAAAATAAAATTGAACTAAACTTTTATGGAGATAGTGGAAATATACTGGAAATTGGAGAAAAATATCATATTAAAAATATTATTAAGGTACATGGATTTATAGACCATAATGACGTTCTAAAAGAAGAAAAAGCAAGCGATATTCTACTTTTAATATCTTGGAACAATCCAAATGAAAGAATATTTATTCCCGGAAAAGTATTTGAATATATGGCCCTTAAAAAACCAGTAATATCCATTGGATATAAAGAAGGTTGTCTTAAAGATATAATAGATAAGACCAATATTGGTTTTCATACAGATAATCTTAAAGACTGTATGGAAGGTCTTCTTAAATACTATAATGAGTTTATAGAAAATGATTATAAATTAAATTATCCTGGAAACGAAGAAGTAAATAAGTATACTACTGAAAATATGGCATTTAAATTTGCAAAAATACTTGATGACTTGTAAAAATAGCCTACTCCATTAGAATATTTATATAAGTATAAATTTCAATAATAATAATAATAAAATTATAAAACTCAATAATGATTATTTTAAATTTGGTTTAGAAAAAAATTAGTTAAAATAATGAAAAAAGAAAAAACAAATAAAAATATATAGTTGATTACTAAACTTTTGTTATATTTATTTATAAATGATTTAGAATAAAAATTAGGTAAACAACTATAAATCGAAAAACTATCAAAGTAAAAATTAAAAAAAAAAGAAAATTAAGGTTTAATCTAAACCAAATACATTTTCACAATTTTTAAAATTAATCTTATTTGCCCCATCAAGATTAGACTTATTAAAGTAGATGGTTTTTGCATTACACTTATCAAAATGATCATTACTTATATTTGATATATTTAAATCATTAATAACAAGTGCTTTAAGACTTTGTAAATGACATAAGGAGTATACTCCTTTTTCAGTTCTGCGGTCTGTTGTTGGATTTAAAAAAAGACCATGGCCAACAACTTCACAATTAACCTCATATCTAGGTAGTTCATATTTGTTTTTAAAGTTTTCACTTATAAATATAATATCATCTGAGAAAGAAGAATCATCATGGCCTGACGCCCAAGGATTTACTCTTTCATCTTTTTCTATTTGGTTTTTTATTCTTCTTTTTATTCTATAAAGTATTGACTTGTAATCATCCCAACTTGTATAATTATTTCCTTCTGAATCAATGATTAAAATATCATGATCTCCTAAATCATATATAGAATGTGTTGTATAATTTAATTTTTCAAATTCCAATAAGTCTTCATTGTAAAAATTAGAGGAATTTGAAATATATTGATTAAAGTTAGTATACTTAATAGTCTTTTCATATGCCTTTTTTCGAACTTTTTCTTCACTATCATTCAAAATAACTTCCCATAAAACAGTATCATCACTTATTTTTTCAATTGCACCTAGTCGTACATTATGGTCTTCATCATTTAAAGCAGCATAATGTAAAACATCAAGGTTAGTTATTTTTGATATAGCATCTCTTCGAGCAAATTTATCTGGATTATTTTTTACAGCATCTTCTAAAACAGATTCATCAGTAATTTTAGATAATGCTTCTCTAGCAAGGACCTCAGATTGAGAGTTTTGAACAATATCAATTAAAACATCCTGATTTTTAATCTTTTTAACTGCTTCTTCAATAGCATATCCAGATTTAGAATTTTTCAATATATCGATTAAAATAGTCTCATCAGTAATTTTAGAAGTAGCCTTTTCACAAGCCATATTCTCTTTAGCGTTCTTAGCAATATCAGCTAAAATCGCTTCATCATCAATTTTTTCAATTGCTTTTAGATAAACCTGAGAATCTCCATCATTTTTAGCAATTTCAGCTAAAATATTAGGATCATTAATGATTCTAACAGCATTTAAACGAACAACCCAACTTTCATCATTTCTTGCCACATCTATTATAATATCCTGGTTGGTAATATTGTAAATAGCTTCTTTTCGAACAAATTCATGATTGTCTGTTTTTAGAATTTCAATTAATTTATCCTGATCTTTTAATTTTTTAACAGCTTCACATCTATCTGATAAACGGTCATTTGGATTATATTCCTTTTTAAATAATCTATCTAAAAATCCCATAATTAAACCCTCTAAAAATAAAAGTATAATAAATAATTTCCAAAAAATTATAAATAATCTGTAAAATTATTTTAAAATACAGTTAATTATAAAATAAATTATATTTTAAATAAGTAATAAATTTTATTACAAAAAAGAAATAAAAAAATCCGAAATTAAATGTTTTAATATAAATTTAAGGTAATAAATAAAGGAAATCATATTATATTAGAAATAATTAAAATATAGATTATAAATAAGAAAATCTACATGGAATCGGCATATATAAATATATGGTATAATGAAATTTAATTAATAATAATGAATATCCGAAAAGAAATGAAAAAATCATTAGATAAGGTATACTATAAAGTTATGATAAAAATTTATTACCATCTTAATTATACAATAACTGAAAGGTGATTATATGGGAAAAAGTTATTGCAAAGAATGTGATAGTGAAATAAATGAAGATGTAGATATATGCCCAAAATGCGGTAAGCCCATAAATAATGAAGAAGAAAATAGTGATTTGAATAAAATAAAAAATAATAATACTATTTCAGTTGAAAAAAAAGAAATAAATGAAAAATCATCTTATAAACAAACATTTACATCTAAAAAAAAATTTTTAACATTAACAGTGATTTGTGTAATATTATTCATTATAGTAGTTATGACTTTTGGATTTCCTAATATAACAGCAGAACATAAAGGAGAATATAATAAAGATAATTCACTTTTATCCCCTTCATTTACCGATAATATAGGAGGAATAGATTTTAAAATTCCTAAAGGATATGACGAAATTGACGGTGCAAATAATGAGGAACTAGAAAATTTAACATCATGTGACAGATCATATATAAATTCAGCTGGGAATATTATTTGGATATGTGTTTCAACAAATTCTGACTATTTCTATTGGCAATTAAGTCAAAAGAAAAAAAATCATGAATTAAATGCAAATATAAAAGGACATGAGGGAATACTGAGTTCAGATGGTAAATTTATATATATTGCAAATGGAACATTAATCACCATTACGGGAGCGAACAAAACAGAATTAGAAACTATAATTACGAATTAAAATACATATTATAAATTAGTTTAAAAAAATATATAAAAACATTAATGTGATTAAATGAATCCTTATTTAGAAATAATAAGACCTGGAAATGCAGTTATGGCAGTTATTGCTGTAATTTTAATGGGATTTGTAGGACATAACTTCGATTTACCATTAATATTAGGTCTAATTGCAACATTTTTAGCTCTTGGTGGAGGAAATGCTATAAATGATGTATTTGATGTGAAAATTGATAGTATAAATAAACCAACAAGACCAATCCCTTCTGGTCGCATAAAACTTAAAATAGCAAGAGCATATGCACTAGGACTATTATTACTTGCTATACTTGTAGGAGGAATAATTAGTTTAATGGTAAGAAATATTGCACCTGTTACAATTGTTATTGGAGCATGTATACTTGAATATTTTTATGCAAGAAATCTTAAATCAACAGTACTCATTGGAAATATTTGTGTTGGAATATTAACAGGATTATGTTTTTTATTTGGTGGAGTAATTATTGGATGTAAAATTGGAAACATTCAGATTATTATTATATCATTAATACTTGGATTTTTTGCACTGCTTATGAATATTGCAAGAGAAATAGTTAAAGATACAGAAGATATTGAAGGAGATAAAAAAGAAGGTGCGAAAACATTTCCTATTGTATATGGAAAAAAACCCTCAGCATATCTTGCAGGAGCATTGATCATTATAGATACTGTTCTATGTCCATTATTATATGTTTATCGTATTTTTAGCATAATATATCTTATAATCGTCATAATAGGAATGATATTATTCTTTTTTAGTGCATATAGTATTTTAAAAGATCAAAGTAAAGAAAATTGTACTAAAATTTCTAAATTTCTTAAAATAGGAATGATAATTGCATTTATTGCATTTGCCCTTGGTTCAGCAATATAATAAACTAATCAAGACCTAAAATAATTGATTATATGAATGAATACTTAAATAAAAATACTGATTAAAATAAATAGGCACTTTCAAAAACTTATGTGATTTTAATTTTTACAAGTTACACAACCCAAAAATTATCCATCGATTTATGATTTATTTTTAATTTAAAAATTTTTTTAAACCTTAATTTTTCTAAGGTAAAAAAATGGAAATAAAAGTTATCACACAAGTTTTTGAAAGTGCCAATAAATACTTTAATAAATTAAGAATTAATAAAATTAGACTAATTATTAAATTATATAGAATAAAACTTAAGAGGAATATTAAATGGATTATAAAAAATATAAAAAAGATATATTGTGTATTGGACTATTAATTATAATTAGTTCTGTAGTTATATACTTCTTTATAAAGAGTGATAGTAAAATAGGAAATTTCTATATACATGATGTATATATCTACTTAAATAACAGTCTTAATTATGCAGGACTAGGTGGAAGTAGTAAAAATCCAGGTCTTCCTCCAGTAATTCCAGTTATTACATCAATATTTTTCTCATTAGGGTTTGTTTCTGATAAAATTATTATATATGTAAGTAGTATCTATTATATTTTAACTGCAATTGGAATGTATCTAATATTACGTTTAAAATATAATGAACTTTTAAGTTTTACAGGTGCAATAATTCTAATATTCATGCCTATTAATCTTGTTTGGGCAACAAAAGGAATGATTGATATTCCTGGCCTTGCAATGTCTATATTTGCATTATACTTTATGGCCCTGGGATTATATAAAAATCCTAAATATTATTATTTAGCGTTTCCAATAATTATTATAGGTTTTTTTACAAGATTTACAGTCATACTCAATCTTCCAGTAATGTTAATGTTAATATTATTTACAGGAAATCCAATTAACTATATAAGTCAACATTTAGGTAAATTAATTAAAGGGTTTTTATCTGGAGGAATTACACTAGGCATTATTCTGATACTTTACAAGATTTATCATATTTCTCCATTTTTTTTGAGTCAATATAAAACTATTTCTGCAACTTCAAATCCAGGAGCTTCAAGTGCAGCTGCAACTAATACTGTAGCTTTAACAACAAATAATATCTTTTACTACATAAACAATATCCCTCTATATATGGGAACATATAAATGGATCCCATTTTCATTAAAACCTGGAAGATTTGCATTTGAAAAGATGGTATGGTTAGGAAACCATCCTACTTTTATAAGCTATATCTATTTACTAATAATTTTAATGGGGCTTATTGTACTTATTTGGAAATTATGTGAAAAACAAAATAAAGATAAAATTCTAAAAGATAAAAACAAATACTTTTATGGTAAAGTTCTTTTATTCATTGTTCCATTAATTATTTATTTTGTAAGCTTTACACATGTTTCTCTTTATATGTCTATTGCCTTAATCAGTATTTCAATACTATTTTTATTTAGATTAATAAGAAAATCTGATTTAAAATATTTAGCTATAGACTTTATGTTTATATACTGGTTAGCAGTGAATCTAACTTTTTATTCATTCAACATTATTAAAACAGATAGATACGGAATTACATTTACACCAGTGTTAGCATATTTTGTTATATGGGGATTATATCTTATTTATGGAAAACTTAAAGAATATCTTCCTAATAACTCTAAAGGAAAATCAGAAAAGAAATTCCAAATATCTTCTAAAACCCTTAATACATTAAAGGTTTTATTTCCTATATTTTTAATAATATCAACATTAGGAGTTACCTCCTACTGTTATATGACAACTAGTCCCCATACTTTTGATAACTTACAGCCAAATAATATTCTAACAGCATATAATGACCAGAAAGAAGTTACAGACTGGATAATCCAAACAGATCCAGATTATAAAAATAAAGTAATATATGCTACAAATTGGATAGAAATAGCATTTAACCTAAAAATGGATGTGAATCAGACATTTGGATTATCAAATAACACTAACTTTACCTTAACACTTCTACAAAATAATGCAACTTATTATATTACTGAAGGTGAAAATCCTAATATAGATACAAATTATTATAATATTGCAAAGGAAAAAAACGGTTTTATAGTTTATAAAAGAGTCTAATTATTATGAAAAAATAATTATTTCATATTAATAAATTTAATTTTTTAAAACATATAATAAGAATAAATAAATCCATTAAATAGTATATTAATTTTAGATTAAAAAGATAGATAGGTTATAGGTTAAAAAATCTATACACCTATTATATTAGTTTATTAAAATTAATTGTGATATAAAAGAATAAAAATTGCATAACTTATTTAAAAAATGATATAGAGTGTATTAAAAATCTAATAAAATTGGAAAATTATTTCCTAAAAACTTTTCTAAATATATTAAAAATTATATAAAATAGAAAAATGGAATTTTAAAAGATTAGATTTAAAATTAAAGTTTTGAAGGATGAAAATGCAATTTTCGAAAAATCACATAAATTTTTGAAAGTGCCTAATCAATTTTACAAAAAACACTTATAAAGTAGAATTAACAAATCATATAATCAAACTTTTTAGTTTTAAAATAAATATTATAAAAAAATTATAAAATACAAACTAATAAATTAGAAATGAGGAATTGAATTGTTTAATATTACTGAAAAAATGACAAATAGAATATCATTAATAATAGTGGTATTATTTGCATTTATAATAACATTTACACTTATTTATCAAAATATTATACATCAAATTGGAATAGGATATCCTTATATAGACATATATTTGTATTTAATTGAGGCATCAAGATTATTTGGTATAGAAACTGGAGGATATAAATATATAAACTTTTTACCCCCTTTTATACCTTTTTTAACTTCACTCTTATTTAGAATAGGTTTTGTATCAGAATTTAGTATTTTTATCACCACTGGAATTTTTTATATATTTGGAATACTTGGAATGTATTATATTTTAAAATTAAGATTTAACAATTACTATTCAACATTTGGTGCAATATTTTATGGATTATTTAAAATAAATATGAAATATGTAGGAAATGGATTATTAGATACTGCTTTTATTGCCTTGATGCTTTGGGCTATATATTTCTTTATTCTAGCAATGGAAAAAAATCAGAACTATTTTTATATTGCAATTCCATTAGCCATAATAAGTTTTTTTACAAAATATCCTGGAGGGCTTATTTTTCCACTAATGTTGTTATATTTTATGGGTAAAACTAGATTTTTTTATAATATTAAAAAATACTCCAAAGGTCTTGTTAAAGGAGCTATATCTGGAGTTATAACATTAATCCCTTTTTTAGCCTATTTTGTCATAAATAAAATTCCTCTAGGATTTATAAATCAAGCACAAGAAATATCATCAAGGGCATGATTTATTTTTTTATATTAAAATTATAGAAAAAATCATTAGCTTTCCATTATGGAAAATAGAATTTAGAAAAATTATATTATTAATAGCTATAATCGGATTAATTATAACTATATATTTCGTTGGAAAGAATTTAATAAATTCTTTCTCTGAAATTAAAAATTCTAAAATAAGATTATGTAAATGGAATGTTTCTTCAAAATTAATGTATTTGATTTTTTCTATTTCCCTTATTTTGATTTTAATATCATTTTTAACAGCAAGTCTGATTTCGTTTGCAATTTCTGAGTTACTCTTATTTACTGGCCTTTATTTATGTGCATACTCATTTACAAAAATCTTTTTAAAATATGATAATGCTGAAGAAATAAGTTCAACAAGATATCCTTATTTACTTATTAATATTGTTATGATAGGGTTTTTTTTATCTTTTTTAGTGTTTTTTTCTGCACATTTAATAAAACAAAGCAGATATTCTACTTCAATGGCTCCAGGCATAGTATTTTTAATAACATTATCTATTGAAACATTAATGATAAAAACGAAGGATATTAAAATTAAAAAAATAAATTTAAAACAATTGATTCCAATATTTATAATTTTAGTAATGTTACTTTCATCCATAAATTATATTAACCATTTGAAATATGATAAAAATGCAGCTGATGAAAAACTTGCTGTAAATTACCTAAAAGATAAAGAAGGAGTTATTATGTCTGATAGGGGCCCTGTTTATACATTTTATTTAAAAAAAGAGGTTAAATTAATAAGAGATATGGATCAGAAGAATCTTGATAAAGAGCTTTTAGATAATCATGCAGAATATGTTACCACATTCCATCAAGTTAATTTAACCCATTACTCCCCCGTTAAAGAATTTGGAAATATAACTATTTATAAAAAAAATAATGAAAACTAGAATTATATTATAAAAATAAAGGGTAATGATATTAAAAGAATATAATATTGAGGGTGAAACACTAATATAATTTAACAAAAATTATTATATTATGTAGATAAATATAAGAATTAAATTAAAAAATATTTATTTTTAATTTAAATAGATATAGATTGTTTAATAAGTTTGATAAAATTGATTCATGAGCATTCTCATATTTTAAAAAAAAGCATAAAAAGATGAAAATATGAAGATATTACATGTAGTTCCATCATTTGTACCTTGTCTTGCAGCAGGAGGAGTGGTGAATGCATCATACCAAATAGCTAAAAAACAAAAGGCACTAGGTCATGATGTAGTTGTATATACTACTGACTCATGTATTAAACGTCTAGAATTTGAAGACAACTATAATGTTAATGTAGATGGAATCCGTGTTTATTATTTTAAAAATATATCCAATACTTTTAAAAATAAATTTACTATTGACACTCCTAAAGGTTTGAGAACACATCTAAAAAAACATCTTAAAGAATTTGATATAATCCATATTCATGAACATAGACATTCACTTGCAATACTTACTCATAAATATGCTGTTAAATACAATATTCCTTATGTTTTGCAGGCTCATGGATCTGTACTCCCCTTTTTTCAAAAAGAAAAACTTAAAAATATATTTGATAAAACCTGGGGATTTAATATATTGTATGATGCAAAAAGAGTTTTTGCCCTAACCGAAACTGAAAAATTACAATATTTAAAAATGGGTGTTTCCAACAGGAACATTGAAATTGTTCCTCTTGGAATTGACCTAAAAGAATATGATAATCTACCGGAATATGGTAAATTTAGAGAAAAATTTAATATTTCCTCAGATGATAAGTTAATAATATTTATAGGAAGACTTAATAGGATAAAAGGTCTTGATTTACTGATTAAAGGATTTAATAAATTTGATAAAAATAATCCTGATAATAAGGTTAAACTTGCCATTATAGGGCCAGATAATGGATTTGAAGATGAAATTAAAAGCCTTATTAAAAAATATAACCTAAATACTAAGATTTTACTTACTGGACCATTATATAAAGAGGATAAATTAAAAGCCCTAAAAGATTGTAATATTTTTATAATGCCTTCACAATATGAATCATTTACAACAAGTGGACTTGAAGCTATGGCCTCATCTAAAGCTCTTATTTTAACCGAATGTAATCATATATCAGAGTGGGTAAAGGGGGTATGTGGAGAAACATGTAAATACAACCCAGATGAATTGGCTTTAAAAATTGAAAAACTAATATCTGATGATACATTAATGGAAAAATATGGTGAAAATGGACGTAAACTAATTGAAAAGGAATATAATTGGGATATAATTATAAAAAAAATTATTAAAATATATATGAAAGTTTTAAAAGAAAAATAAATTTTAAATAAAAAATATGAGAATATTATAATATTAATTACATAAATCAATACAAATTAAAATTATTATGTTCATATGAAAATTCATAAACAATATAAAATTAAAGGCTCTTTCAAAAACTTGTGTGATTTGAATTTTGACTATTTACACCTCACAAAAATTTTTTAGCAAATTATTATTGATTGTTAATTTAAAAGATGATAAAGCTCTATATGTATGTTTGAACTTGTTAAAGCAAATTTTTCTAAGGTGAAAAAATTGAAATAAAATTTATCACACAAGTTTTTGAAAGTGCCAAATTAAATAAAATATAAAAAATAAAAAATTATATATTCCTACTAATAATAAAAAATTAAATAATATAATTATTAAAATATTAAATTAACAATAGTAAAATTAAATTAAGAATAATATCTTAAATAAAAATAGAATTTGATAAAAAAATAATTAAATGTGGCCAAAATGAAAATTGTAGTCTGTAAAAATTGTGGAACAAACTTTCAAATTGAGGATTATGAAGACATTAATACATATGAATGTAGCATATGTGCAGGGGATTTAGAATATGATACTAATTTTTCAACCCTACCATCTAGTGAAACCACTCAAAGATTTAATACAGACAGACTTACTAAAAGTTATTATATGGTTCAATGTGAAAACTGTGGACTTAAATATAAATTAGATAAAACTGACAATATTTTAGATTATGAATGTTCTGGTTGTGGAGGAGAATTAAAATATGTAGATAATGCATTAAACCAAGAACTAAAAGGAATACGTCAACAGCAACAAGCATATAAAGAATTTTTACAGAATAATTATTCTATAGATAGTGGAAATTCAGATACTAAGTTTCCTCCATACGATGATGATTATATTATAGTAGATCATGGTGCAAGAGATGATGAAGAGGAATCTGCAGATTATGGAACTGTGCAAAATAGTGGATACATAGAAAATGGAAATGAATATTCATATAATGAATTTAAAGATGAAATTGTACCTGATAAAAGCATAGATGAAAACAATGATGAAATAAATGAAAATACCAGTTATATAAAGGATGAAGATAATTTTAATCCTGATAACTACGAAGATTTGAATAAAAGAGAATATGAAAGTAAATATAAAGTTCCAAATAGTTTAGATTATAATGAACTTAAAAATTATTTAATTTTTACATATGCTGAAAATATGGATTATCTATATAATAGTCATTATGAAGATTTGAAAAAAAAACTCAAAATTTAGAAAAACAGAATATACTGAATGACATTGAATATAATGAATTACAAGAAATTAATTCTAAATATAATATAAATCTCAATAATATTAAGATATTTAATAACGATTTTAACAAAGAAAATGAAGATTTTTCACAAAATACTTCCTTAAAAGAAATTTCAAAAGAAGAGTTTTCACAACAAAAAAACCAAAATATAGAAAAATCATCATTAAGACAGAAAAATAACACTACTTCTAAAACCGAAAATTCCCTAAGAAATATTCAATCTCAAAAAGATTATGAAATTAAACTAGAACTATTTGAAAAGGAATTAGAAAATGCATATGTCTATAATCAGAATCAGAACAATATTTTATCTAATTATGATTCTAATAAACAAGGAGTATTATTATCAGAAGAAATTTTAAAACCAGAAGATACATTGGAATATTTAGATAATATTAAAAAACAGAACCTTGTACCTTATCCAAATGAGAGTAATGAACCTTATACCTATATTTATATTGTAAGTGGAGGGCTTACAATAATACTTGGTTTATATGATACAATATATTCTAAAAGAATTTATAGTTTAATTTTTGCTTTTATTGGAGCAGCGGTTCTTACAGTAGGAATTTATAAACATAAAAATTATGATGAGAAAGAAAAACGTGGAAGAATTATTCGTTCTAAACTACTTACACTTCCAGAAAACTTTTATGTCCTATATTATGTAAAAGTTCCTTTTTCAAGCGAAGGAATTAATCATGTAGTCATTGGCCCAACTGGAATTTTTACAATTTTATCACAAAAATTTGAAGCAAAAGAAGATAAAGACAGAATGAAACAGGAAAATGAAACTAAAAATTTAATTTCAAATCTTGATGGGGAAAATAATGAAATAACAATATCTGAGGATAATCATATTACTACTAAATCTATTAATCAAGAGCATAAAGTTAAATTTAAACACAATAATAAAATTAAACAGAAAATCCTTAAATTATCTTATGAATTAGAAGACTTTTTAAAAGAAAATAATTTGGAAAGTCCTATTCAACCTTATGTAGGATTTGTAAACCATAATATTGCAGTATTAAATAATCCACTTGAAAATGAAGATTATTTTATTGGAGAGTTATTAAATAAAATCATCTATTCTCCACAAAAGATTAGTTTAAATACAGTACATAAATGTGCTATACTCCTAACACAATATGCAACTAAATGTTCTAAATAATTTTTAAATAAAAAAAATAAACAAAATTTAAACTGGATAAAAAAAAAAAAGTAATTCTAGAATAAAATTACTTGAATAAAAATTTTAGGTCTTTAATTATGAATAATAACAAAACATTAAAACTAGAAGTAAAACTTTATGATTCGGTTGGTTTTGGATATTTATATGGTCTAAACCAGGAAATTGCAGAAGAAGATTTTGAAAAAATTAAACCCTATATGAGATATTACAGATATATAGATTTTGTAGATCATATGAAAATTACAGGAATTCCTAAAGGATGGATGTGTTTAGAAAAAGATGTAAGTAAAGTTGAAGAAATTCTTAATATTAAAGATACGGTAGAATCCCGTAGAAAAAGAATTATCGAAAAATTTAAAGATCCTCACAAAAAACAGCAAATAAGAGACCAGGTATTAGATTGGATTGTTTTACTTTATACAAAAGGAGGTAAACAACCTAAACAAGATTTTTCAAGACTTGTTGTCCATGGAGTTAAAATATATGACCCTGACAATAGTTTTAGAGATAATCGTGCAGTAGGAAAAGGGAAATTATTTATTTACACCCCACATACAATCTGGTATATAATTAATAACAATAGTGCTGATAGTGATTCAAGCTTAAATAATATAAGTATGGATGAAGGAGGAGCAATAGGTTATCAGTTATTATATAATCCTACACTTGATAGATTAATCCGAATATACACTGAAGAAAATGAATATAATGGACCTAACCTATTAAAATATTAAATAGATTAATATTTCCCACTTATAGACGATAATAATAATAATAATAATAATAATAATAATAATAATAATAATAATAATAATAATAATATTTTATAATCTTTATTTTCTGATTTTTATCGATTTCATGAAAAATTAATATAATCTAGAAGGAAATAATTAAATTATTCTTTTTTATTATTACAACATCCAAAAAAGAAGTTTTTAATCTTATAAATTGGTTTTTTATTATTTCTTTTTTGTTTTTCTTCCCTTTGATAAAATTCTTTTCTTCTTTGTACAATATCATTTACCATAATATCTGCCTTTAAAAAATTATCTACAATCCCTTCGTAAGATATATCTTTTACATATATAAATTGAATGAAATTAAGCTAATCCTAAATATTTACTTATTTAATGAATTAATTATATATAATTATATCCTTAAAGAAAATGGGCTCTTTCAAAAACTTGTGTGATAAAATTTAATAGGCATTATTCACGTTCCAATAATTTAGTTTTAACATAAATCTTGTTAAAAGTCCTTTTTCTATTTTCATTCTTCTTTTAATATGTTTTGGAAATATTTTTTGAAAGAGATTTTCTATTTTATTATTTGTCGACGGAATAATCGAGTTTTCAATTGGTATAATTAATTTATTAAAGTTAGGAATCACGAATTTCCATAATATTTTATTTATAAACTTATTTTTAGGGTATTCCTTATTAATCAATTTATCTCGAACTGTTTTAGCATCAACAACTGATTCAGCATCTAAAATTTTATAAATATCTTCTTTCAAATGAGCCAATATCTCATTCTCCTCATCACTGGGTTGATTATTACCCATATAATCTTTAAATCTTTTATTTAGATTTTGTTTCACATGAAATCTGCAGAAATGATGTTTAATATTTAATTTATCTATTGCTTCTCGATATTCATGTTTTAAATCCGTTCCTATAGATAGTTTCTTTTGATTTCTTAGAGATTCATTCAAAAATTGATAAATAGTCTTAGAATCTTCTGATTCTACCAATTTGATAGAAACTAAAGTATTTAATTTAACATCGAATAATGCTAAAAGATAGTTCCAAATACCATTAATTTTAACCCAAAGACTATCAAATAGATAATAACCAGAATAAGTCCAATTCTCATAGTTAAATTGATAATGACTACTTAATAATATGTTTTCAATACTTTGATGTGAGATTTCAATGTTATGTTGTTGTTTTAAGTCAAATCGTATTTTAT
>OMVX01000032.1 GCA_900314605.1 uncultured Methanobrevibacter sp.
TAAAAATGGAATTCTAACATTTCTAGACTTCCAAATGCAAAACTGGACACAAAAACATATAAAAATAAAATAAGCCTATAAAATTTTACAACCTCAAAATAATTAATAAATTGGCGGAAAATTTTTAGGGTGTATAACTTATAAAAATTCAAATCACACAAGTTTTAGAAAGTGCCTTATTTTTCTATATTTTTATTTTTTAAGTTTTTCACATTCAAATTATTTTTAATTAATAAAATTAGGTTTTAATTATATGTTTATAGGGTCTTGTTATAATAGATTTTTTATAGTTTAAAGATTATTTGTTTAGTAATTTATTTTAATCAGTAATTACAGTATATTAAAAAAAAGTTTTAGAATAATAATTATTTTTTATTATTCTTTTCATCAATTAGCTTATTTACTTTGGCAATGTCTTTATTTAATTTATTTATTTGTTGGTTAGTTGAGTAGATAAAGTATATTAGGATTGCAATAAGTATTGAAAATATCATATCTAATCCACGATGTAAACCAATCTGATTACTTATTAGTGTGGTAAATTCTCCTAAAAAAGTAATTATTATTACAATAAGCCAGAACAATCCATTTAGTATTATCATACCAAAACGTATTTCATGCTTTTTATATTTCCTATAAAGATAGTAGGTGGATAATATTCCGATTATTATTGCTCCCGGTTGATATAGGTGAAAAGGTAAGTTTAGTCCAAAAATATTATCATCTCTTTAGTTTTTTTATATAAATCATTGTTTTGGTTATAAATATTCCATATTTTTAAAAATTTCTATTACATTTCCAATTATAAGTATTGCAGGGGTATTTATTGTTTCATCTGCAATCATCTCAAGGGTAGAAAATATTATTCGCTCACTTGGAAGTGTACCGTTTTCAATCACACATGCAGGTGTAGTTGGTTCACGATATTTCATAATTTCTTCAGTATTTTCTTTAATATTTCCAATTCCCATAAGAATTATTAAAGTATCTGCAGTATAATCCCATTTAACTTGTTTTTTTGATTTTGTTGGATCTTCATGGCCTGTAACTACTGTAAATGAAGTTGCTACTCCTCGGTGTGTTACTGGTAGGCCAAGACTTGTTGGAGCTCCAATTGCAGAGGTTACTCCAGGGATTACTTCAAATTCAACATTATTTTCAACAAGTTCAATTATCTCTTCTCCACCACGACCAAATACAAATGGGTCTCCACCTTTAAGACGTACTACTATAGGTAAACTTTTACCATCTTGACTGTTGGTTTGATCTTTTGCTTCTTTTACAATAAGTTTATTAATTTCGTCCTGTGTTTTATAATGTGAACCTGCTTTTTTTCCAACATATATTTTTTTAGCATTATCAGGTGCATAATCAAGGATTTCATCATTGGAAAGGTAATCATATAAGACTACATCAGCTTTTTTTAAGATTTTAACTGCTTTTACAGTTATTAAATCTACATCTCCGGGACCTGCACCTACTAAGTAAACTACCATTATATCACTTATTCTTAGATAATTAAGCTTTTAATATTTTTTATGATAATCTTAAATATTATTAATCATACCTTTAAAGACTTTAAGTCCATCATCTGAACCTAATATTTTTTCACTTGCTCTTTCAGGGTGTGGCATCATTGCACATACAAGTCCTGACTCATCACATACTCCTGTGATTTTTTCAATTGAACCGTTAGGATTTTCTTCTGCAAATGAAAATAGTATTTGGTCTTGTTCATGGATTAAGTCCATATTTTCACTATAGAATCTTCCTTCTGCATGAGCTATTGGTATTGATACGATTTCTCCTTTCTTATAAAATGAGGTAAATGGACTACGTGTACTTTCTACCTTAAGTTTTATTGACTGACAATTGAATTTAGGGTATTCGTTTCTTATAAAAATTCCAGGAACTAAACCTATTTCTCCAAGTATTTGTGCACCATTACATATTCCAAGTACTGGTTTTTCCTCTTTTACAAGTGCTTTTACACCATTAATTACTGGTGTAATTGATGCTATTGCTCCAGCACGTAGGTAATCTCCATATGAAAATCCTCCAGGTATTACAATTCCATCATAGTCTGTTAATTTTTCATCTTTCCACCAGATGTATTCTGCTTCTGCTCCTGCAAGTTCAATAGCATGATAAACATCACGGTCACAGTTTGTACCTGGAAATCTTATTACTCCTATTTTCATGTTTTCCCTCAAAAGATTTTATATTTTAATTATTCTCTTTGATTCGTATTTCATAATTATGAATTACAGGATTACAAAGTAGTCTTTGACACATATCATCTACTTCAGATTCTACTTTAGCACTGTTTTCTCCTTCTATTTGGAAGGTTATAATATTTATTGTATCAGTATTTTCAACTTTATATCCTAGTAAACCAAGTGAGTTTTCTATTGTTTTTGCTTCAGGATTTAACATACCCTCTTTAAGGGATATTTCTACTTCTATATTAAATATCATTTTAATCACACAATATTTTATTTTTTATATTTTTATTAATTTTTTCTTTATTTTCCTTAAATTTCTATACAATATTGTTTTTTATAAACTTAATTTATATAAATAATTTATTTTATGGTTAATTTATATAAAAATTAAATTAATATCATCTATTCCAAATAACTATTATTAAATTAATATTTGCTATTTTTAAATTAATTTTAAAAGTTTTTATTTAATTATCTTAACTATAAATTCCATTTAGCTTTGTCATCATCATTAAGTAATCGGTTAAATACTTCTTCATATGCATCTATTACTTTATCATCTTGACCTTTTCTAAATAATTCTTTATCAAGCATATCTTGAGTTTCAACATCCCATAATCTACAGCTGTCAGGACTAATCTCATCACCAAGAATAATATTACCTTCCTTATCTTTACCGAATTCTATTTTAAAGTCAACAAGGGTTATACCTGCGTCTAAAAACATATCCCTCATAATATCATTAATTTTCATTGTAGTTTTTCTGATAAAGTCTAAATCATCTTGAGTAACCAAACCTAAAGCTATGGAAATACTGTCATTTATTGCAGGATCATGAAATTCATCACTTTTATAATCAGTTTGTATAATAGGGGGATCAAGTGGTGTTTTATCTTCAAATGGGAATGTTCTAACTAAACTTCCAGTTGCAATATTACGTACAATAACCTCTAGAGGTATCATATCTAATTTTTTTACTACAAGAGTACCTGGTTTTGTAAGTTCTACAAATTGTGTTTTAATTCCATGAGCTTCTAATACTTCAAATATTTTACTTGTAATAATAGAATTATAATATCCTTTTCCAGTCATGGTTTCTTTTCTTGCACCATCACCAGCAGTCATATCATCACGAAATTCAACAATCACCAAATCATCATTATCAGTTTCATAAACACTTTTAGCTTTACCTTCATACAATAAATCTGTTTTAGTAGTCATATTAAAATCCTCATATATTTAAAAATGAATATGTACCAGTTTTTTTTTAATAATTCAAACCAGATATTATCAAATTTAAATAATTAAACTATTAATATTAATCCAATAGAAATCTACTTATTTTATATAAAAAATTATTATTTAAAAATTAAATATTATTAATAATATTATTATTTAAAAATGAAATAATATAAATTATAATAATATAATTCTATTATATTTTTAATATATAATTATATTTTATGTTGATATTTTTTTAGTTTAATTTTTAATTTTAATTGGATGATAAGATGTACGATTATGATGTAATATATATTGGTAGTGGAAATGCTGCATGGCAAGGTGGAAGGTTCTTAAGGAAAGCAGGAATGAAAATCCTAATTATAGAAGAAAGTTTATATGGAGGAACATGTGCAAATAGAGGATGTAATTCAAAAGCCTTATTAGATGCACCATATGAGTTAAAAGCAGCATTTGATAATTTTGAAGGTAAAGGTAAATCAGAAGACATTGAAGTAGACTGGACTTCTCTTATGGAATTTAAAAGAATGCGTATAGCAAATATGGCACCATTTTTAGATAATAAATTTAAAGAATATGGCCTTGATGTTGCAGATGGTAAAGGTAAAATCATTGATAAACACACAGTTGAAGTGAAAAATAAAAAATACACTACAGATAAAATCGTTATTGCAACAGGTTTAAAACCTGTTATTCCAGATATAAAAGGCAGCGAATATTTACATGACAGTACAGATTATCTGGATGTAGAACATCTCCCCGAACATGCAATAATCATCGGTGGAGGATTTGTTGGAATGGAGTTTGCATCTATTCTTGCAGAGGCAGGTCATAGTGCTGATGTTATTATTCGCTCTGATATGGCTTTAAAACACTTCCATCAGCCATATGTTCAAAATGTAATTGAAATACTTAAAAGAAAAAATATCCGTTTTCATTTTAATGAAACTGTCCTTGAAGTTATAAAAAACCATGATGAGGATATGAATTATGAAAAGGTTTTAAATGTAGAAAATGGTTTAAATACAGATGATGAGTTTAAAGACCCAGAAGCAAAAATTGATAATAAACCATATGAGAATGGATTTACAGTTAAATGTAAAAGTGGAATAGAGCTTACAGGGGATTATGTAGTTGCTGCAATGGGAAGAGAAGCAAACCTTGAAGGTGTAGGTCTTGAAAATGTAGGATTAGAATATACTAAAAATGGTGTAAAAGTAAATGACCATCTACAGACTGAGGTTCCAAATATTTATGCTGCAGGAGATGTTGCAGATACAGGTATTGCAAAGCTTGTAACTGTTGCAATACATCACTCTAAATATCTTATAAAAGAATTACAAGAAGATGCAGGACCTATTACATACCCTGTTGTACCTGCAGTTGCATATACTATTCCAAGAATTGCTACTGTAGGAGTACCTGCCTATAAGGCATTGGAAAATGATGAATATACTGTACATAGAATACAATATGGCAAATCATATTCACTTGAACTTAAAAATGATACAACAGCAGAGCTAAAGGTTGTTGTAGATAAGGATTTAAACATTGTTGGTGCTGAAATATATGCTGCTGATGGTGAAAATGTGGCAAATATGTTTGCATTTATTATAAATCATAATATTACATTAGAAGAGTTGGATTATATGATATATGCATTCCCATCAAGTAGTGCTGTATGTTTATATAAATTACATAATATTCATTATGATTTATAATTTTTTTATATTTTTTTTAACTTCTATTTTTTTATGTTTTAAAAAGTTTTTTTTGTTAAAATAGTTAAATTTTAAAAATAAGATATGGAGTATTTTAAATAATACTCACTAATTTTATTCTATTCCCATTTCAAAGTCAGGGAATTTTGCCTTACATTTAGTAGCTATTTGTTCTACTTTCGCCATATCTTCCTTATGCATTGCAAAGATAATATATTCTATCCATACTCTTTCATCATCATCATTTAACTCAAGAGTTTTTTCAAAGTAATAATATGAAAGATCATGGTTTATGGTTTCACAGACTAATGCTTTAATAAGCATACAGTCATAGATTTTTTCATTATCTTTTATCTGATTAATTATGTATAATGCTTCTATAGTGAGGAAGTTTAACAGATATAAAAATCCTTTATATATCATTATATTTTTATTGTCAGGATTTTTAAGGAAAAACTCATTAGTATCTTCAAGTGCTTCATCGAATTTTCTGTTTTTAATTAAGTCTATATTTTTATTTAAAAAATCAACCATATCATTATCTTCAATTCTGCTTATAAAATAATCTACATATCCTAGAATATTGTTTATATAATTTTCAAATATATTAATAACTTCTTCATCATTATTGTAGACTGGTTCTAAAGATTCATTACTTAAAATATAATCGCTATGGTCTTCCTTATATCTGAATTGACTGTGGGCAATGGTTAATGCTTCCTGAATTTCTTCCATAGTTAATTCCTCTGATTCCTCATCTACAAACTGATATGGGAAACTAACATCACTTACATATTCATCATCATCCTCTTCAACCATATCATCATCAATGTTTAAAACAAGATTTCCATCTTCATCAATATTTAATTCCTGACCATCTTCAAGTTCTATACCAAGGTCATCTAAATTTATAGTTATATTCCCATTTTCATCAATATCTTCAGGATTAATTTCAATAACGGTTTCTCCTTCGGTGATATTTTCTTCATCATCAACTTCTACTACAATGTTTTCAGATTCAAGTTCATTTAATAATCCTTCGATTCCACCATGAGAGCTTAAAAAGTCTTCTATATCTTCATCTTCAAAACTGTCTATATGTTCTATCATTTCGAAAATATCCATATCCATATCTTCTATATTTTCCATAGACCCATTGAAGAGTATTATTTTTACAAAGATTTTTGGATTATTTTCCTGAAGTTCATCAATATATCTTTCACTTTCTTCTATTTTATCAAGATCTGCAAGCTCTGATATTTTTAATAGATGGTATGCAAGCTTATTTGAATCTAAATTTATAGCCTTATCAACATTTTTAACTGCCTCTTCCACATCTCCAATAGAGTTAAGGGCAAAACTTTTAAGATATAAACCTTCAGGACTGTTTTTATCTATTTTAATTTTTTCTATTTCTATTAGAATATTTTCATTTAAACTAAATTCAATACAGTGTAGTATATAGTGAAATATGTTTTTATCTTCTAGATTATCGTTATATAAAGTAATGAATTTTTCTAATGCATTATCAAATTTCTCATTTTCAAAATCATTTACTGCATCGGAGTATAATTTATCTTTATCCATAATATTACCTTTTTATAATTAATTAAACCTTTTAAATTTTATTTAAATAATATTAAAATTATTATAAATGTTTTTTATTCTGAAATATATTTTATAAACCTTAGTTATTTCAAAATATTTTGTATAATAGATTGATATTTTGATATAATTTATTTTATTAATAGTAAATATTATTTAAAATTTTTTAATTTTTTAATAATGTGCAATATTTTTTTAGATATTTTCTATTCCACCTAACTCTTCAAGTGTGGTTTGTATATCTTTTTTGGTGTATCTGTCAATATTTATAAATAATTCTTCAGGACTAAGATTGGTGTTATTATTTTTTAGAAAGTAATTAAATATGTAAATTTTAACATATGTATCCTGATGATTTTCTTTAAGGTCTTTAAGGTATTTTTCACCTTCTTCTGTTTTATCTAAACTATCATATATTTGGATTTTGCGGTAGGCATACTCAAAATTATCACTATCTATATTACATGCCTTATTTATAGCATTAAGTCCCTTCTCATAATCTTCATTTAAAAGATAAATATCACTTTCTATAAAGTAGATTTTAGCATCATCAGGGTTTGCTTTGATCAATTGTTCTATATATTCTAATCTTTTTTCAGTACTGGTTTCATAGATACATGGTGCAAATCGTTTTGAGAGTATAGTGTCTTTTTTATAGTCTTTATTGTATAGTTTTACATATAGTTCCATTGCTTTATCATATTCTTTATTTTCAAAGTACTTTTCTGCTTTAATATATTCCTGTTTTTTACCCATTTTATTACCTTAAAGATTTTTTTTTATTATATATTATTTATTTATAAATAAGTTTTATTAAAAAAATTTATAAATTTATCCTTTTTTTAATATAATGAGTGTAGGTAAAAATTATTTGTTTTTGAACATTTAAAATTCACCTAAATACCAAAATTTCTGCCAACACCCTATTATGGAAAATAATATTTAGCCTCTGTGAATATTTTTATGTGAAAATTTTTTATATAATAATCTATAAATTATATTTTATAGGCAAATAAAAAAAAGTTTTGAAATGTTTATATAAAAACTACTTTTTAAATTAATTTTTTAAGGTTTTTGATAATATTATTTATTATAATTAAAAAAGGTGATAAGATATATGAATCGTAAATTTATAATATTATTAATATTTCTTGTAGTTTTATTATCCGTTTCGACAGTAAGTGCAGCAGATAACGCTACAAGCAATATTGCAAGTGTAGAAAAAACAACTGATGAAATTGTAAGTGTTGAAGAAAATCAAGTAATTTTAAGTGAAAATAATGAAAGTGGAACTTTTGCGGACCTTCAAAGTGAGATAAATAATGCACCGGAAGGTTCTGTTTTAAATCTAACACGGGATTATAATGGGGCTTATGATTATAGAATCCAATTAAATAAAAATTTAACTATTAATGGTCAAGGACATACTCTTAATTGTTTAGGTGAAAAGGATTGCAGTGCATTTTATTCAAATAGTGGATATATAATCTTGAAAAATCTCAAAATAATTAACGGGAAAAACGATTTTAATCAAAAAGGCGGTGCTATCTATATAGAGGGTTCTGCTCAATACACAATTATAAACTGTACTTTCAATAATAATTGGGCAGATGACTATGGTGGAGCAATATACAATGATATAAATAAACCTTTAACTATTATAAATTGTAATTTTGATAATAATAAAGCAGATGATGATCACGGTGGAGCAATATACTCTAAAGGAGAATTAGATATTAAAAATTCCACATTCACATCTAACATTGCAAGCTACGATGGTGGAGCATTTTATTGTGAAAAATTTATATATGTTGAAAACTGCTTATTTGAAAATAATCATGCTTGTGCTGGTGGTGCAATCTATAGTCAAAATAATGTCCGTGTAAAAAATACCTGTTTTAAAGGTAATGACGCAGATGAATATGGTAAAAACCCACGTTTTGGGGGTGCTATACAAAGTGAGGGTAATGTTGAAGTTGATAATTCTACTTTTACTTCAAATAGGGCTTTTAATTCTGGCGGTGCAATTTATGCAAATACTGTTTCCATATTCTCATCTACTTTTAGAGAAAATAATGTAAATCTTAGTTATGGTGGTGCAATTTGTGCAAATACTGTTTCCATATCTTCATCTACTTTTAGAGAAAATATTGCACATCATACTGGTGGTGCGGTTTATGTTGATGATTCTATAGATATTAGGGATTCTGAGTTCTATGGAAATGAGGTTGATATTGATGCAGGTGCAATATTTTGTAAAAATAATGTTAATTTAAAAAATACTACATTTGGGAATAATAAAGCAATAACTAAGGGCGATACATGGACTGAACGTTTTAGTGGTGGTGCTATACTATGTGAAGGTGATGTTAAAATTGACAATTGTTCTTTTTTAAATAATCAGGCTACTAATAAAGGTGGTGCAATTTATGCAGATACTATAACTTGGGTTGATTCACCTTCATATTTCATTGGTAATAATGTTGATAATAATAAAGGAGGAGCAATATATACAAATAAATTCAACACTAATCTAAGATTTGGTATTTTTATTAATAATACAGTTAAATGCAGTGATGATGGAGGAGCAATCTATATAAACATGGACAATTATATTACAGTTTATCAGTGTTATTTTGAAAATAATCGCTGTGGTGATGAAGGTGGAGCAATATATTTAGATTACCCCTCTTCTACTTTGACTTTAGAAAATAATATTTTCATTGACAATTGGGCAGGAGATAAAGGAAACATTGTATATAATAAAGGTCACTATATTAGAATTCATAATAATTGGTATGGAGGAAATAAATTTGATTTTTCAAATGAACTTGTGGAATATAGATTTTGGGAAAGTGATGAAAGCTATAAAGATGATGAACCGGTCTTAGTTGAATTTTCTTTAATTGAAACTAGTCAACCATGTACATTAATTGTTAGATTCATATCTGATGGAGAATTATTTAATTATGATGCTGAATTTAATGCAGATAATGGTGCAATAATTACTAATCATAAAAAAGGAAATAATACTGTTACTTCAGATATTACATTCAAATATGGTATTACAACTGTAAATGCTACTGTTAATAAAGAGGTTTTAACATTATCATATTCTTTTTCTAAAGAAAATGTTACAATGGATGTTAATGTGCCGGAAATTAGTTTTGGTGATAATGCTACTGTAAATATTATTTTCACACCAAGTAATGCTACAGGTACTGTTGTTGTTGGAAATGTTTCTGCTACTATTGTAAATGGTACTCTTAATCTTATTATTTTAAATTTATCTGTAGGCAATCATACTTTTCTTGTTAGTTATTCTGGTGATGGACTATATAATCCTAAATATGAAAATGTAACTATTACTGTTAATCGTAAAAATTTAGATATTGATGCTAGTGCAGAGCCAATATATCAAGGTGAAAATGCAACTGTTATTGTTACTGGTCTGGAAGGTGCTACTGGTAATGTTACTGTTACTATTTACAATAATAATTGGACAGGTCAAATCACCAATGGAACTGCTACTATTATTATACCTGGATTACAGGAGAATTCTACTGGTAATGTTACTTATGTAGGTGATGTTAATTATTCTAATGCTTCTACTGTAATTAATATTGTTGTTAATTCTGACCCTAGAGTGGATTTAAATATTAGTGCTAGTGCTGATCCGATTATGGTTAGTGAGAATGCAACAGTTATTGTTACTGGTTTAGAAAATGCTACTGGTAATGTTACTGTTAGTATTGGTGGTGATAAGTGGTATGGTGAAATTAATAATGGTACTGCTACTGTAATTGTCACTGGATTAAAGATGAATGTTACAGCTAGTGTTTTTTATCCTGGTGATTATGAATACAACAATGCAACAACCACAGTTAATATTACGGTTAATCCAGCAATTAGAGTTTGGTATGTAAATGGAAGTAAAGAATATAGTGGTAATGGAACAACTCCAGAGACTGCATTTAAAACCTTGCAAGAAGCATTAAATAAATCACCTGAGGATAGTACAATTTATATTGCCCCGGGAACATATACAGGAGAAAATAATACAAATTTAACTATTGATAAAAATTTAACTTTCATAAATTATGGTGAAGGTGAAGTAATCTTTGATGCACAATTTAATAGTAGGATTTGGACTGTTAATGCTGGAAGAATTAATATTACTGGTTTAACTTTTAAAAATGGAAAAGAAGAATATGTATGTGGTGCAATTTTATTTAATCAAACACTTAATAACTCCTATATAAATGCTATTTTTATAGGCAATAATGTAGTTGATGGTCTTGCCGGTGCTATCGGATTTTATACTGATGTTATCAACACCAATATAAATTCAATTTTTATAAATAACAGTGTAAGCAAGGGTTATGGTGGTGCAATATTCTTTAATGGAAATTTAAACAATGTAAATATAAGTGGAAATTACACATCCAATATAGCAGATGATGCTGGTGCAATATTCTTTAATGGAAATTTATTTGATGTTAATATAAGTGGATATTATAATAATAATCGGGCAAATGATACTGCAGGTGTATTCTTATTTTATAGTAATTTAATTAATGTTATCATATCTGGAGATTACATTGGTAATGTTGCTCAATATTGTGCGGTATGCTATATTAACGAGTTAACAACTATAAATAATTCTCATATATCTGGAAATTACTATAATAACTCTGCAGATTATTGTGTTGTACTTTCAATTGGTGGAATCATAAGTAATTCTAACATATCTGGAAACTACATTAACAACCATGCAATAAAAGGCATTAATTTTATAGAAGAATCATATAACATCAGCATGTCTGGAAATTATGTTAATAATAATATTTCTAATGGTAGTGTGATTTATATCCGAAATTGTGATGAAAATTCTAGTATTCATGATTCTATTTTCATAAACAATACAATCGATGATGAATTGATTATTGATGTTATGTCAGGTTCTGTTTTATCTCTCAATAACTGGTTTGGAAATAATGCTAACAATTACTATATAAAACCACAAGTTAGTGAATATGTAACTATGTTTAATTGGCTATTTTTAAATGGAACAACCAATAGTACTAGTGAAATTAAAGTAAATGAAACATCATTAATTACATTTATATTATACTCATATAATAATGTGTCTGAAGAAATTAAGGAGTATGATGCATCTAAAATGAATATAAAATTAGATTTGTCCCAAATTCACGGTATATTAAATCAAACAACTGCTTTAATTAATGAAACAATATTATATACATGTCTAGAAGAAGGAGTTGCAAGTGTAACTGGTAGATTTGAAACTGCTTCATATACTATCATTTTAGCTCCAAAAACTAATACTATAGTTACTATTAATCCTATTATTAATCCAGAATTAGGAAAAGAAATAACTATAAACTATACTACTAATAGTAATGGAACAGTAACAATCAAAGTTAATGGTGAAGTAATTTCTGGTGATAAATTTACTCCAACTACAGTAGGAACTTATAATGTTACTGTTGAGGTTGCGGAAAATGATTATTATACTGCGGCAACAAATGAAACTTCATTTTTAGTGAAATTAGCTAGTAAGATTACTGCTAGTCCTGTAACTACTACATATAATGTTGGTAAATATTTAGTCATTACTTTAAAAGATTCAAATGGTAAATCTATTAGTGGTGCTGTTTTAACAGTGAATTTAGGAGGTTCTAAAAAGTATACTACTAATGCTAATGGTCAAGTTAAAATTAATGTGGCTACACTGATTCCAAAAACCTATAATGCAAAGATTACATATGCAGGATCAGATAATATTAAGGGTTCTACAGGATCTGTAAAAGTTACGGTTAAAAAGGCTAAACCAAAAATAACTGCAAAAGCAGCACGTTATAAACTTAATGTTAAAACTAAAAAATACACAGCTATCTTTAAAGATAATAAAAACAGAGCTATCAAAAACACTAAAGTAACTTTAAAAGTTTATGGTAAAACTTATAGTGTTAAAACAAATAGTAAAGGTCAAGGTGTATTTAAAATAACTAATCTTAAAAAAATTGGTTCATATATTGCAGTTATAACTTTCCCAGCAAACAAATACTACAACAAACTGACCAAGAAAGTTAAAATAATTGTTAAGTAGGTGCCACTAGCACCTTCTTCTTTTTTTTGGCTGAAAATTTTATATGTTCACTTAAATATTAATTTTTAAAATAGTCATTTATTTGGATAAAAAAGTTATTATTTTTTCTTTAATTCATCTAGTACTGATTAAACAATAGTAAAATAATTAATAATTGAGAACAAATAATAATTTCTAGAAAACAAATTAAATCTCTTTCCAATAATAATATAAATTTCAACAACTTAAACTTTCTGATTTTTCTGAAGAAAAAATTTTATCATTATAAAATTATTTCTGAAAAAATTAATAAACATTCAAAAATTTAAATTAAAAAACTATTTTTTGAGAAAATAAGATTTTTAAATAGGATTATACAATTGTTCAGTTTATGGAAGTCATAAAATTATTAAAAAAGTACTTTAAAGAAAACAAACAAAATTCAATGGAAAAATAACAGAATTCAAAGATTAACAATATCAATCTTTTTTTATACTAATTATGTTCAAATTTATTTACCTATTATTTAAGATTAATTTACTATGTTTTTAATATTTAATTTCTTTTAGATTAAATGTTTTTTAATGTTAATAGTAAAAATTTTTATTTTTTCTATTTATTAATAATTTCTTTGATTATTTTTTAACTAATTAAATAAAAAATTTTATTAATTAGTTTAATAATATTATTACTAAACATTTAAAAAATATATTATTAATTAAGTTTGAATTTGTATTCAACTATACAATATGTTTTTTACTTTTTATTTTGTTTAGGGGGATTATCAAATTCTTTAAACTTTTTTTAACATTTTATTCCTTTAAATGTTTAAAAAAAATTAGGAGGTGTTTGATATTTATGATGAATATGTAAATGTCCAATTTGCTGCATTATTACATGATATCGGTAAGTTTTTTCAACGTACTGGTATAGATCATTCACAAGAATATCAAAAATATACTAAGGATGATTTTGGTTGGAATGGTGCTCATGGAAAATGGGGTGCAGATTTTACAAGTCAGTATTGGAATGATGATATTCAGGATTTAGTATTATACCATCATAATCCAAATCAATCTAATTATCCTGGACTTTGTAAACTTGTTCAAAATGCAGATCATTATTCTTCAAGTGAGAGAATATCTTCTGAAGATAAACAAGATACATCTAAAACACCATTAAGTTCTATTTTTTCCAGAATTGCAATAGATGATAATGAATTAATTAAACAACAGTATGTTCCACTTCAAAGTTTAAATATTAATAAATCTAGTTTTGATTATTTAAAACCAAGAGTTAATCCTTTAGAGAAAGGAGAATGGAACTTACAACCAGAATATAAGAGTTTATGGAATGCATTTGAAAATGAATTCAAATTGATTAAAAATCATTATGATTTTTCAACTGTTCTTTCAATTTTGAGAAAATATACTTCTACTATTCCATCTGCAGTATATGTTTCTCAGGCAGATATTTCCTTATATGATCATCTTAAAACAACTGCTGCAATAGCAAGCTGTTCATATTTATTTGATAATGAATCAGATTCAAAGGATAAAAATAAGTTTATTATTATTAATGGTGATATTTCAGGTATACAGAAATTTATTTATAGGGTTTCTTCTCCACAGGAAGCTCAAAGTGGTATGAGTAAAAGACTTAGAGGAAGGTCTATTTATATAAGTTTACTTAATGAAGCTATTGCAAGTAGGATTATTAAAAATTTAAATCTTACAGAAGCGAATATTCTCTTTTGTGGTGGTGGAAGATTTGTTATTATTGCTCCAAACACCCGTAAATCTATTGAAGAGATAAATAAAATTAAAAATGAAATTAATAGGTATTTTATTTCTAATTTTAATGCTGAATTGTATTTAGCTTTAGTATATGCTGAATGTAAAGGTGAAGACCTATCAAGTTTCGGTGAAATTACATCTAATTTATCTAATCTTTTAAATGAAGATAAAAAACATAAGTTTTCAGATAATCTTAATGAAATTTTTACCTTTGATGAAAAACCTGTATATAATACCTGTTCTGTTTGTGGAAATCCAACTGATAATGAAAATCAGAAAATTTGTGCTTCATGTATAGAACATGAGCATTTAGGTGCAATTGTAGGTAATAGGGAATATATGATTAAATATTACTCTAATACAAAAATCAGTTCAAATTCAATATTCTTTGAAAGTCTTAACATTGGTTTTACTTTTAGAAATGATAATAATGGTTCTATTAATAAGGTAATCGAAGATTTAGCTTCAAAATCTGAATTTGTAGAAGTCATTAAACTTAATGATACTGATTTTATAGATTTAGCATCACAGTTTTCAGATGAGAATATTTCATTTAGTTTTAGTTTCCTTGGAAATACTATACCAAAAGCAAAAGCTACTCCATTATACTTCGAACACTTAGCAACTGTTAGTAAAGGAGCAAATAAATTAGGTGTTTTAAAGATGGATGTAGATGATTTGGGAAAAATATTCTCACAGGGTTTTAATAAATTATCTTCAGATGAATCTTCAAAAGGTGGAAGTATTTCCCGTGTTTCATCACTTTCATCAATGCTTGATTTATTCTTTTCAGGAATTATTAATGAGATAAGTAAAAACTATAGGGTTTATACAAAAGTTTGTGATAACTGTAAAGACAAAGTTACCTCAATAGATTTAGTTCTTCAAAATGATAATGAAGATGAAGAGCCTAAATCCATTACAGTTTATAAGGAAAAAACTGATAAGGAACTTTGCGAGGATTGTGAAAAATATGCTATACCAACTATACATATAAATTACTCTGGTGGTGATGATTTACTTGTAATTGGTCCATATGATGATATTATTAAATTTGCACAGGAATTTAGAGATAAATTTAAAAAGTGGTCTTGTAATAATCCTTCTATCAATATATCTGGAGGAATAAGTATTGTTGGTCCGAAATTCCCTATTGGTAAAGCTGTTGGATTTGCAGATACTAATCTAGAACATTCAAAATCCTGCGGTAAAGATAAAATTACCTTATTTGATCAGGTTTTAAGATGGGATTCAAATGATGTATTTAAAGGATTCAATGACTTGATTGAATATGGTGAAGAATTAGAGGAATATAACAATAAAAATCAGGTATCTATGGGAATAATTTATTCAATGTTACAATTATGGAATCAACATATAAATAAAAAGATTATTCCAAATTCAGATAATGGATGGGAGAAAGAAAACTTTAGAAGATTAAATACAAAGGCTTATGTTCCATATATTAAATACAAATTACGTTTAATAAAAAATAAAACATTAAAAGATGAAATTGATAAAAAAACTATTAAAAGTATGCCTTGGATAAACATACCTGTTTCATGGGCAAGTTTAAGGATGAGGTGATTTGATGGCTAATGGCTATAACAGAAATAATAATGATTCTGGTGAAATAAAAGAAATTATTAATGAAATTAATCAAGTAAAGATGTTAAGTGATATATCTGCAAAACAATATGCTGATGAAAATGGTTATGCAGATAAAATAGCAAAAAACTCTAAAGACCTTAAAACCACTCAACTTAGAAAGTTTTTTGGTGCAGTAAAACTTATTGAACAAAAAGAAACATGGGATGAAATTGAAGTTGACTTTTATCTACTTAAACCACAAATTGCAGTTGCAAAAGGTAGAAAATTAATACCCCCAAATTTTTATAAAATTATGATGGCACTTATGAGGAAAGTAGATGTAGGTAGTGAAGAAGAAAAAATGAAAAATTTTGATACTTTTGTAAAATTTTTCGAATCAATTGTAGCATATCACAAATTTTACACAGGTAAATAGGAGGTTTAATAATGTTTAAAGAAAATTATGTTATTTCCGGAAAAATTGTATGTTTAACAGGTTTACATATTGGTGGTTCAGCAGATTCTATAGATATTGGTGGAAGTGATAACCCGGTTATAAGGGATAGTGTAACAAATTTACCATATATTCCAGGTTCATCCTTAAAAGGTAATCTTCGAAATTTATTTGAGTTAAATGACGAACTTTCAGCTCAAAGTGTTATTAAAAATAAAGGTAATCCATCAGATGATGAAAATTCTATTTCTGCTAAAGTTTTTGGAGTATCTTCAGATAAAAAATCACAATTAAAATTCCCAACAAGAATAATTGTAAGAGACTCATATCCAACAGAGGAAACTAAAGAATTATGGGCATCTCAAGAAGAAATTGTTGGTGGTGCAGAATTAAAATACGAAAATAATTTAAACAGAATAGATTCCAGTGCAACTCCAAGAAATATTGAAAGAATTCCTAAAGATTCTAAATTTGATTTTGAAATAATCTTTACTGTATATGATGAAGATGAATCTTTAATTAAATATGTCTTTGAATCAATGTTACTTTTAGAAGATAATTATCTTGGTGGAAGTGGTAGTAGAGGTTTCGGTAAAGTTAAATTTGATGAAATTACTGTGGAAAAAAGAGGTTCAGATTATTATAAAGAAGATAAAGAACCTGAAGTTATTGTTGAAAATGGAGATATTCCAGAAGCTATAGAAAAAATATCTAATTAAGGAGAGATTATAATGTTGGTTTATATAAAACCTTTATCTATCTTTCCAGAATTACATTCAGATACCTTGTTTGGTGCTTTAACATTTGCAATTAATCAACTATATCCTGATAAAACAGAAACTATCCTAGAAGAGTTTAAAAATAATGTTCCATTTTTCCTATCTTCCCCTTTCCCATTTATCTATGGTGAAAATGATGAAAAGGTTAAATTCTTCCCAAAAATTAATTTAAATAAAAGAACAGATAAAAAAGATTCTCTTTTTGATGAGATGAAAAAATATAAAAAGATTAAATTTGTTGAAGAAGAAATTTTCTATAATATTATTAATGGTAAGCTAAATGAATCTGATATTTTAAATAATTACTCAGATTATTCTTCCTCAGGTAGTTTTCTTATGAAAAAATCTTATGATGATTTCAGATTAACTGAGGATATTATTCCTAATAATAGTGTAAATAGATTATTTAATACTACAGAAGGTATATTCTACTCTGAAGGTCAAAGATATTTGAATATGGGTTTGTTTTTCTATATTGAATTTAATGATGAGAAGTATATTCCAATTATTAAATCTGCATTAAAATTCTTAAAAGACCGTGGATTTGGAAAAGATATATCCACAGGTAAAGGTCAATTTGAATATGAAATATATGATGAATCAATAAAAGATGTTGCTGATGCTAAATATTTCATTAATCTTTCAAGATTTATTCCATCTGAATATGATTTAGAAAATATTGATGGATATTCAGTATATGAAATTGATTCAAAAAGAGGTAGAAGTGCTTCTGGTGAGATAAGAAAACAGGTAAGATTCTTTAAGGAAGGTTCAATCTTTAAAAACTATAGTGACAGTTATGGAACTATTGTTGCGGTAGGAGATATTAATCCTGCAATAGAATATGGTATAGCATTTCCTGTAAAAACATCTATTGATTTAGGAGGTAATTAATATGGTATCTTCCACTAAACTTTTTGGTAATTTTAGCTGTATTATGAAGACAATTACTCCAGTATTTATAGGAAATGGCAGGTCATATTTTGCAAATGAATTTGTCACAGGAAAAGCAAAACTTAAAGATAAAAAAGTTAATATCATCAAAAGGATTGATGTAATAGAATATTATAAAGATTTAACTGATGATAAAAAGGACAAATTTATAGAAAATTTATCTAATCAGAATTTTAAATTAGAACAATATGATTCTAAAGTAAAAAATAAATATCGTCGATACAATGCCCTATGTAAGTTCTCACTTACAGATAAAAATGGATATAAAAATATTCCAAATGAAATTGCAGAAGGTATTAAAACTAATGATAAATTTTTCATTCCAGGATCTTCTCTTAAAGGTGCTATTAGAACAGGATTACTATATAATTTAATAAATGTTGATGATATTCCAAGGAATATTATTCAAAATCGTAATGGTAAATATAGGATTAATAGATTTGAACATGATAAATTTATTAATAATATTTTCTCTGCACCTAAAGGTAATTCTGCACAGAAAAGTATTATGAGGTTTTTACAAATCTCAGATTCTTCAGTTGCAAGTCTTCCTCACATCTATGATTTAAAAACCATTAAAGCTAAACCTTCAGGTGTATTTGAAGACCATGGTCGTAATGGAAGAGTTATTAAAACTTACGCGGAAACTATTGGTATGCAAAAATCATTTAAATTTAGTTTGAATAATTCTCTTAATGATGATGTATTAAAAAGAATTGGTATTGAAGATAAAAAATACTTAATCAGTTTGAAAAATATTAAAGAGTCACTTTATAATTTTTCTAATGATATAATAGATCATGAGATAGAATTTTATGAAGAGTATAATAATCCTAATCTTAAAAGGACATATGAAAACTTATCAAAAAGGAATAACTTAGATAATCCTTTAATTAAAATAGGCTCTGGTTCAGGGTTACTCGCAACTTCTATTGGTTTAAAAATTAAAAATGATGATAGCAGAAGATTTGAAGAAATTCGTCAAAGCTTTAGAAGATCATATGAATATGAATTTCCTAAATCTAGGAAAATTACATCAACTAATTTACCACTTGGTTGGGTTCAGTTGTCTTTTGCCGATTCATAAAACAATTTATAATTTATTATCAGTTAATTATGATTTTTCATATTTAACTGTTATTTTTTTTTAAAACAAAATAATTTAATATAGTGTTACCATGTCAGAAAAGAAAAAAGCATTAATTTTAACTACTGGAGGAACTGCAGAACCTCTTGTTGAAGCAATAAAAAAATTAAATCCTGATTATATTTCTTTTGTTCACTCAGAAGATACAGAAATAATTGCCTTAGATGTTTCTAATTCATTTTCTCATAAATATCTTTCAAATGAAATGGAGTTTCATAATATTGATGATCCTCAACAGATGCGTCTTGTTTATGATAAGGTTAAAGAGATTATTTATGATTTAAAAAAGAAAGATTTTGATATTTATCTTGATTTTACTGGAGGAACTAAAAGTATGGTTGCAGGAGCTATTTTAGCAACTACTGGTGATAATATAGAATATTCATATATTGGTTCAGATTCTAATTTTGGTCGAGATAAAGATGGTGTAGGTATTGTTAAAACAGGCCATGAAATTTTTAAACCTCAAGAAGACCCTTTTGAATTATATGCTATCGAAGAGATAAAAAATTCTAAACAGTTTTTCAATCTTCATCAGTTTCAAGCAGCAATTGAAAATCTAAAAATTGCTAAATCTAAAATTCAGGATAATAAAATAAATGATGAAGTAAAGTTTTACAGAGGTATTATGGAATTTTATGACGATTGGGATAAGTTTAAAGATATGAAGGTTTCACGTTTATCCATTCAATTAAAACATTTTCCACAAGTAGTTGATGATTTAAATAAATTTAATCTAGATTTTATTAAACAAATTAATAATAATATTCAATTTTTAAATAAAAAATATTCCAAGGATTTACCAATAGAAGATAGAATTATTTATTATCTTCCAGATTTATTGAATAATGCTAAACGTAGAATAGAAGAGGGAAAATATGATGATGCAGTTGGACGATTGTATCGGGCTAACGAATTAATTGCACAAATTTCAATCATGCAAATAGGAATATTAGATTATAAACTTTTAGAACAGAAGGTGTTCAAAATTAATAAAGATCAGTTAATTGATATTTTGGATATTGACAGTCCTGCTTTAGATTTTGTTAAAAATAATCACCCATACGAATTTAACAATCCCAAATTTCATACAGTTAAACTAGCTTCAAATAGTAGTTTCCAATTACTTGAAAAAATAGAATCTGAATTAAACTTATCTCAGAATATAGGTATTGAATATCAAAATAGAAAAATTTTTAAACAAATTAAAACTAGAAACACTTCTATTTTAGCACATGGTTTAAATCCAATTTCTTCTAATAATGCTAAAAAATTGTTTGATTTAATATTAGACTTTTCTAAATTATTAATGCCAAATATTGAAGAGGAAATGGAACTTGCTAAATTTCCAAAATTTAGTCAGATTAATTAATATTTAATTAATTAATGGAAAAGGTTATATCATGAAAATTAACACAACATATTTGATTTTAAAAACAGATGAGCCAATTAAATCTTCAACCAGTAAACTTCGAGGATATATTGGAAATACATTTAAGGAAAATTATCTTCTCCATAATCATTATGGTGATGAAAGATTTTTATATTCATATCCTTTAGTACAATATCATATTATGAAAGACCAGGCTATGATTTTAGGTATAGAAGAAGGTGTTAATTCTATAAAAAACATTGTTGATGAAATAAATTACCTTCACCTGGATAAGAAATATGAGGTTATTGACAAACAGATATATGATAAACAATATGATGTTCAACCTAGTAGCGAAGAATATCATTATAAATTTGTCACACCATGGATGGCTTTAAATCCTTCAAATTATAAGGAATATAAAACTATTGATAATTGGAAGGAGAGAAAACTTTTCCTAAATAATATTCTTGTAGGTAATATTCTTTCTATGAGTAAAGGTCTCAATATTATTGTTAATAAAAAATTATATGTTAAATCTCATCTTGAAGAGGAAAGGGTAAAATATAAGAATATTGAAATGACTGCTTTTAAAGGTGAATTTAAAGTTCACTATAAAATTCCTGACTTTTTTGGTTTTGGTAAAGGTGTAAGTCAAGGATTTGGTTCTGTAAAAATGATAGATGATAGTTTTGAAAGTATAATAAATGATTAATATTATAGGAGGTACTATCTAATTTTAGATTTGTAATTTATCTAATTTAAAAAAGGTTTAATATTAAATCCTTATTTAGGATTAAATTATTATTTTTTTCATGTTTTTTTAGGGGGTCATTAGATTTTAGTTTTTGTAGTTTATGATATTTCAGAGGATTTAAGTAGAAATCATCTTATTAAATTATTACAACATTATGGTTTGTATAGAATTCAAAAATCTGTTTTTGCCGGGTATCTGAATTTAGAAAAAAGAATTGAGTTAGTAGATAAGTTTGAATTGTATATCTCATCAGATAATGATAATATAGTTTTAATTCCAATATGTAAAACTTGTGAAGATTCTATTATTATTGAGGGATTTACTGAATTACCAGAGAAAAAAGACTTTGAATTTGTTTAATTATACATGCTAATAATTTTGTAGGTGATATTTTGAAATTATTTGTTGAGGGATTTGGAAAATCTGTAGCAAGAAGAGATAATCAGATTTTAATTAAGGAAAATGATAAAATCACTAATTATTATATAATTGATGATATTGAACAGTTAATTATTACAGGTAAAGGGTCAATAACATTTGATGCAATGAGTCTACTTGCATCTAAAAATGTAGAGACTATTGTACTTAACTGGAAAGGAGAAGTAGTATATCAGTTACTGCCCACACAAAATAAACATGTAAATGTTAAAAAAGAACAATATTCTGCATTAAATGATTATAGAAGTGGTTATCTTGCTAAATCCTTTATTAAAGCTAAAATTGAAAATCAAAAAGCTGTTCTAGGAACATTATCAAAATCACGAGAAAATTCTCAATTTTTATTAGAAAAAAGAGATAATTTAACTAAACTTATATCTCAATTAGATAATCTTAAAAACAGACCAGTTGATGATATGAGAAATAATATTCTAGGAATTGAGGGTATTGCTGCTAATGAATACTGGGATGGTATTAAAACTATTATTCCTGAGGAATTTAATTTTGAAAACAGAAGTGGCAGATATGCTAAAGATCCTGTCAATTCTATGTTAAATTATGGTTATGCAATACTGCAAACTAATATTGTAAATAGCTTATATCTTGCTGGTTTAGATATTTACTGCGGATATTTACATGCTGAACGTTATGGAAGAATGAGTTTGGTTTTTGATTTAATAGAGGAATTTCGTCAACAGATTGTTGATAAAACAGTATTTTCTATGGTAAATAAAAATCAGATAAAGGTTGATGATTTTGAAATTAAAGATAATATTGTTATTATTGGTGATGATAAAAGAAGAGTTCTTATATCAAATATTATGAAGAAACTTAAATCAAATCTTAAATATAATGATGAGGATACTACCTATGAGGAAATAATATTTTATCAGGCAAATTTAATTTCAAAATTTTTACTTAAAAAAGAGCAATATATTGGTTTTTCTTTACGTTGGTGATAAAAATTAATTTTCAGCCAGAATTTTGATATTATCTATTTGTAGCCTTTTTAGATTTTAACTTATTATTCTTTATTTTTTTATATTTTTATATCTATTTTTTCAAAGTTTCAATATTTTTTTCTTTTAGAAGCTATTGTTTTATATTATCTTGATTTATATTCTGTTTTGAAAAACACGTTTTTGTGCAAACCTCCTTATTTTTTAAAATTTTTTATTTTTCATTAAATTTTTGCAGATTTTTTTCTTGAATTTAAGAGGATATTTTTCTAATAAACCTTTTTAATATATTTTTTTATTAATTTTCTTATTTTTTAGGATTATATTTTTATTTTTATTTTTTTTAAAATATTTGTTATAAATATTAAGGTTTATATAGGATTGTGCAAATATATATAAATGGTATTAGTGAAATATGGTTTGCACAAAATACCTAAAATTTCCTCAATTTTTAGTATGTATTTACTATTTTTTGCTAAATTTTGGGGGGCTATTGCAAAGAACCTTCTACTAAAATAAGGATTGTGACACCTTTATAGGAGCCACTGTAAGGTTTTTATCCAAATTGCAAAGAACCTTCTACTAAAATAAGGATTGTGACTTCCTTTATTATTATAGACGGTTTGAGTGGTTATTATTGCAAAGAACCTTCTACTAAAATAAGGATTGTGACAGTTAATTAAATTTAAATTAACATCAATTAAATTATATTGCAAAGAACCTTCTACTAAAATAAGGATTGTGACACAAATACTAAATCGGTATTTAAACCTTTAAAAAGATTGCAAAGAACCTTCTACTAAAATAAGGATTGTGACTGATTTACCCTTAAAACATTTAAAACGAACTTTAAATTGCAAAGAACCTTCTACTAAAATAAGGATTGTGACTCATTAGATATAATAATATTAATATTTGTTTTATCATTGCAAAGAACCTTCTACTAAAATAAGGATTGTGACAGACCTATCGGAAGGTCTTAATGACTTAAAGATAAATTGCAAAGAACCTTCTACTAAAATAAGGATTGTGACCAATTCTATTTCCATAGTTATCACCTTTTAGGTCTTTATTGCAAAGAACCTTCTACTAAAATAAGGATTGTGACTATTTAAATAGTAGTTGTCTTTCGTTTTTAGTAAATATTGCAAAGAACCTTCTACTAAAATAAGGATTGTGACAATTTGTAAAAGGTGGTGAGGCTACTTCATATGGTAAATTGCAAAGAACCTTCTACTAAAATAAGGATTGTGACAGCTCATCTATTGGCACAATAGAAGAACGGAAAGAACTATTGCAAAGAACCTTCTACTAAAATAAGGATTGTGACTCTTCTTCCTCACCTGTGAAATTTTTCCATATAAACATTGCAAAGAACCTTCTACTAAAATAAGGATTGTGACAATATAATCCGGCTCCATTTCGGAGCGTTTTCTTTCAATTGCAAAGAACCTTCTACTAAAATAAGGATTGTGACACTCGAAACTTTGAATAGGATTTTCATATGTATTATTGCAAAGAACCTTCTACTAAAATAAGGATTGTGACGATTTTTCAATCTATAAAGAAGTTTCCGTTCTCTATTGCAAAGAACCTTCTACTAAAATAAGGATTGTGACAATTTCAATATTTTATCATTTTTCATATTATCACTCATTGCAAAGAACCTTCTACTAAAATAAGGATTGTGACATTTAAATCCATTGTTACTATCTTATCTGGTTTTAAATTGCAAAGAACCTTCTACTAAAATAAGGATTGTGACATATATGAATTTTCATTTATGGTATAACCATTAAATTATTGCAAAGAACCTTCTACTAAAATAAGGATTGTGACATAGAGCCCTTTTTTTCTCCTCTTTTATTTTTTCATTGCAAAGAACCTTCTACTAAAATAAGGATTGTGACTCTTTTTAAGTAGAATTTATACTTTTTAATTAAATCATTGCAAAGAACCTTCTACTAAAATAAGGATTGTGACATCATTTTTAACAGAATTTATGTGTTTATTCTGAATTGCAAAGAACCTTCTACTAAAATAAGGATTGTGACGAGGTAATACCTCTCCTTTTGACTTCGTTCACTATTTCATTGCAAAGAACCTTCTACTAAAATAAGGATTGTGACTGGAAACTAAAAAACAGTGAACCATTGGTATTCAATCAATTGCAAAGAACCTTCTACTAAAATAAGGATTGTGACTATTTTCTTTAATTCTTTATTTAAAAATATTAAGAAATTGCAAAGAACCTTCTACTAAAATAAGGATTGTGACCAGATAACTACATCCTTTTTCTTTTATTTCTTTTCCATTGCAAAGAACCTTCTACTAAAATAAGGATTGTGACATTATTATATTCAAATGCGGCGCGGAGGTCCTCTTATTGCAAAGAACCTTCTACTAAAATAAGGATTGTGACTTTTGATACTCTCTTACAATCTGTAAATTATTCATCATTGCAAAGAACCTTCTACTAAAATAAGGATTGTGACGTCTTCAACTGTATTTTTTGCTCTGATTTCTTTCATTGCAAAGAACCTTCTACTAAAATAAGGATTGTGACTCCTCCTCACCTAAAAATTCCTTCCATCTGTATACTTATTGCAAAGAACCTTCTACTAAAATAAGGATTGTGACCTATTAAGTCCAAAATCTCACATTTTAACATATAAATTGCAAAGAACCTTCTACTAAAATAAGGATTGTGACAATTCACCTTAGATAATCTTCAATAATTTCTTCTGCATTGCAAAGAACCTTCTACTAAAATAAGGATTGTGACTCTTTTAAATCCTTTAATCCGACAACAAAACTACAAAATTGCAAAGAACCTTCTACTAAAATAAGGATTGTGACATTAGTATTATAAAAGATATAAACGATTTTGCTCGTATTGCAAAGAACCTTCTACTAAAATAAGGATTGTGACCATTTTTTAAGCTCCTTTTAATTTATGCATAATGTATTGCAAAGAACCTTCTACTAAAATAAGGATTGTGACTTTGTTTGTCTTCATAGCTTAATTCTTCGTAAAAATATTGCAAAGAACCTTCTACTAAAATAAGGATTGTGACCCTTTTTAGGATTGAAGACCCTCTCTTTTGATACAAATTGCAAAGAACCTTCTACTAAAATAAGGATTGTGACGATTTAAGCTTGCATTATTTATCGCTTCATCTACAGATTGCAAAGAACCTTCTACTAAAATAAGGATTGTGACTTCTAAAATACAGTTCTCACATGTTATTTTATCCATATTGCAAAGAACCTTCTACTAAAATAAGGATTGTGACTCACCTTCAAATAATTCTAATATATCCATTTTTATCAATTGCAAAGAACCTTCTACTAAAATAAGGATTGTGACAGGTTTAATTTTAACTCATCAAGGTCAATATAGCTAATTGCAAAGAACCTTCTACTAAAATAAGGATTGTGACGGGTAATTCCCGAATAATTGAATTTAGATCTCTTGCTATTGCAAAGAACCTTCTACTAAAATAAGGATTGTGACTATATAATATTCATATAAATATTTAATTTTATTATATTGCAAAGAACCTTCTACTAAAATAAGGATTGTGACAAATCTAAATAATTAGATTTAGCCGGATTTTTAAGCATTGCAAAGAACCTTCTACTAAAATAAGGATTGTGACTTATTTTATCAGTCCAACAATTGCAAATAATAGGATATTGCAAAGAACCTTCTACTAAAATAAGGATTGTGACCTTAATATTTACTTTCTTATATTCTGGGTTTGTGTCATTGCAAAGAACCTTCTACTAAAATAAGGATTGTGACGATGGTTTCAGAAAAAAAAGAAAAAAAGAATAAAAAAATTGCAAAGAACCTTCTACTAAAATAAGGATTGTGACTCTACTACGAATTGTAGACCATCTATTGAACAATATATTGCAAAGAACCTTCTACTAAAATAAGGATTGTGACAATAAAAAAGTAATACTTTTACGCTAATTTTTATATTGCAAAGAACCTTCTACTAAAATAAGGATTGTGACTGGTCCCAATCTTCTTCGACCATCCATTCTATGTCCTATTGCAAAGAACCTTCTACTAAAATAAGGATTGTGACTTTCTTCATCTTGTCTGAAACTGTCATCAATCCCCTATTGCAAAGAACCTTCTACTAAAATAAGGATTGTGACAATTCTGCCCATATAAATTCGTTGATTTCTCTTCTATTGCAAAGAACCTTCTACTAAAATAAGGATTGTGACGTTACCTACAACATCGTTTAGTGGTGTGATTATCATATTGCAAAGAACCTTCTACTAAAATAAGGATTGTGACAATATAATATCTTCTATATAAAATCCATATTTATTAAAATTGCAAAGAACTTCTACTAAAATAAGGATTGTGACAGCACCAGCTGTTCCGCTAGTACGGATATGTGCCAGTATTGCAAAGAACCTTCTACTAAAATAAGGATTGTGACATTTTTTATATGAAATTCATAATGATTTAATTTAAATAATTGCAAAGAACCTTCTACTAAAATAAGGATTGTGACTTTTTTAAATCCTCCACTTTAAAGCCTAATATATAAATTGCAAAGAACCTTCTACTAAAATAAGGATTGTGACTCTTTAATACTATTATCATTTCTATAAAAGTTATATTGCAAAGAACCTTCTACTAAAATAAGGATTGTGACATTTATTTATTATTTCTTTTAAATCATTAATTTCTTATTGCAAAGAACCTTCTACTAAAATAAGGATTGTGACCATCAAAGTCTGCAAACTCCCTTTTAAATGGGTGTTATTGCAAAGAACCTTCTACTAAAATAAGGATTGTGACAATGAGTATCAAAGTCAGATACTTCATTTATTCTTAGATTGCAAAGAACCTTCTACTAAAA
>OMVX01000083.1 GCA_900314605.1 uncultured Methanobrevibacter sp.
AGGCACTTTCAAAAACTTGTGTGATTTGATTTTTCCCCATTTATGGGGACACGAAATTTTTAGGCCTTAATTTTTCTTTATTTTTAATTTAGAAATATTAAACTTAATATATTAAGTGGAGCTTATATATTTATATGCCTAAAAGAAAAATAAAAGCTCCATATCAATGTATGGACTTAAAAGAATATAAACTTTTCGATTTTGTACCTGAGTTTTCCAAATTCCGTCAATTTGATGATCTTTCACGTTTTGGTTGTGAGAATATTGATAATAATCTCATAAGATTAGAAAAAAGAGGTAAAATCTATTTTGAAAATAAAATTGTTATTTGTCCAAGTTGTAATTCAACACATACGGTTAAAAATGGTACTTATGAAAGAAAATTAATTTTTTTAAGAATTGGTGAAAAATCATGCACTATTCAAAAATATAAATGTAAAAAATGTGGTAAAGTATTTTATACTGATTTATCTTCTCTTGTTTATGATAATTCTAATATAATATTGCCTGTTATTAATTGTATTGAGAATTTATATCAAATTTATGGTGCAAGTCTTCATAAAATACAATTTGACTTAAAACAACAACACAACATTGAAATCTCACATCAAAGTATTAAAAACATATTATTAAGTAGTAATTATCAATTTAACTATGATAATTGGACTTATTCTGGTTATTATCTATTTGATAGTCTTTAGGTTAAAATTAATGGTATTTGAAACTATCTTTTAGCATTATTCGACGTTAAATTAAATACTTTAGTTTCCATCAAATTAGTAGAATCAGAAGATTCTAAGACCATTTATCAATTTTTAAATGAATCCCTAAGAAATCAAAAGAAAATATCTATAGGAACAGATTTAAAACATGAATATCAAGAAGCTATAGATAAATTAAATATAAAACACCATTTCTGCAGATTTCATGTGAAACAAAATCTAAATAAAAGATTTAAAGATTATAGGGGTAATAATCAACTCAGTGATGATGAAAATGAGATATTGACTCATTTGAAAGAAGATAATTATAAAATTTTAGATGCTGAATCAGTTGTTGATGCTAAAACAGTTCGAGATAAATTGATTGAAAAGGAATACCCTAAACATAACTTTATAAATAAAATATTATGGAAATTCGTGATTCCTAACTTTAATAAATTAATCATACCAATTGAAAACTCTATTATCCCGTCGACAAACAATAAAATAGAAAATATCTTCCAAAAAATATTTCCAAAACATATTAAAAGACGAATGAAAATAGAAAAAGGACTTTTAACAAGATTTATGTTAAAATTAAATTATTGGAACGTGAATAATGCCTATTAAATTTTATCACACAAGTTTTTGAAAGAGCCAAATTTTAGTCCTAAAAAATTATAAAAAGGATAAGTTATAAAGAATTAAATAGATAATATAAGAAAAAATAAGGAGTGTTTAATTTAATTATTTAAACCCCTATTTTACGAAACCATAATAACCCAAGTTTAAATTATTTAAATTTTTAAATATATACTTTGTTATAATACTATTATTCATAGAAATTTAAAAATAAAAGATAGTAGTAAACATTGTAATATTTCTTATACTAAACATATATGGAATTTAAGAATGGTATAACTGTTTACAAATTATTATTATTATTATTATTATTATTATTATTATTATTAATATTTTATTGAAATCTTTATATTATTAAATAGTGTTATTTGTATAAATCTTGCTAAGAACTATATATTTAAATATTTTATTTTACTATATCCTATTATTAATATATAAAGGTAATATTATTTAAAATAAATTTTACTTAAGAATTTACAATGTCCTCAATTTAATATTATTTCATAATAGATGATACTATGAAAGAAATAACTGATTTAATTATTGAAATAGATTATGAACAAATAGCTACATATAATTTTCCAAAAAACAAAAAATTTGGTTTAATAACTATAATCAATAATGTTAAATATGAATTTTTAATTACCTTAAAAGATAATTCTGAAAAATTGTTAATTATTGGTTCAGGTGCAATACCTCCCACAAGCAAACATGACCGTTCCAGACCATTAATGAATAGACACAGTTGGGAATTTGATGAATCAACAATATGCTATAATGATCCTACATTATATATTGATGATGAATTAGTAGGTCCATGGGGGGTTGGAACAATAGATGATTGGTATTTAGAGAAAATTGCAATGATTATTGAAGAAATAGCAAAAAATATTCATATTAAAAACGAAAATCTATTATTTTATGGTAGTTCTTCAGGAGGATTTTGCTCCTTATTATTGTCTACTTTAATTAAAGATTCCTATTCTCTAGCAGAAATACCTCAATTAAATTTAAAAACAAATTGGAGAAAACATTATTTATTATTAATTAAACATTGTTTTAATGGACTTCCAGAAAAAGAAATACTAGAAAGATGGTCATATAGGTTAAAATTTATTGATTTAATGAAAAAAGAGAAATATATTCCAAATGCCTTTTTATTATTAGATTATAGTTATGAACCTGATGTTGATATGCAATATGTTCCTTTTTTTCAAGAACTAAAAGAAATTAATGGAGATATAACTGATAAGATTCATATTATTATCCAATGGAAAAATAAAGGTCACACTCCTCAAGGTTACAAAGAGACTGTTAAAGCATTAGATAGAGTTATGGAGCATATGGATTCAGATAATAAAAAATCAAATACAAAAAACAAAAATCAAATACAAATAATGCAAAAAATAAGAAATCTTTTTGTTTAATTTAATTCTTTAAACCCTTATTTTACGAAACACATATATAGTAATAAAAATAATATATATGCTAATATTGGTTTTTAAATTCGATATTCATATATAAAGGTGGTGCATATATGAGTACACAAAATAAATGGTATTTGAGTTATGATATTTTAAAAAATTATAGCAATATTAGGAGTAATAAGCGTACATTTAAGTGCATTTTTTGTATTAAATTATAAACCAAATACTATAGAGTTTTTCACAGAGAATATATTTAATGGATTAGGGGATTTTGCTGTTCAGATTTTTTTAATGGTTACAGGTGCATTACTACTTAATGAAGATAAAGAATTTGATGATAAAAAATTTATTTATAAAAACTGGCTTCCATTGGTTTTGCTAACTATATTTTGGACAGTATTTTATGGATTATTTTATGGTTACGGGTTACCTGCTTTAACTCATCAGCCAGCTTCATTTAATGGATTTTTAAATTATTTAATTTGTTTTAAAGGTTCAGATTATCCGCATATGTGGTATATGTATATGATAACAGGGATGTATTTATTAATTCCAATTTTGAGACTATTTGTCAAAAGAGAAAATAAAAAATACATACTTTGGTTGATAATTGGTTGTTTTATAATTCAATGTATCCCTCAAACTCTTGGTTTTTTAACTATTGATGCTGAATTTACAGTAAAGGATTTTGTAGCTCAATTTTATTTATATCCTTTCTATAAAATGATAATTTATTTATTCTTAGGATGGTATATAAGTAACTTTAAAATAGCCAAAAATAAACGAATAATAATATATATTTTAGGAATAATTAGTGCATTAATTATGGTATGGTCTGTTCAAACATATATTGGAGTTATTCCTTCAATAAGAGCATATGTCTGTAGTGGTGCCGATATTACTAATACTTTATACTGTATTGCTGTTTTTGTATTTGTTTTAGCAATATGTAAAGATAAAGAAAATAATCATCCAAAAATTAAAGAATTATCAACTTTGGCACTTTCAAAAACTTAAGTGATTTTAATTTTTACAAGTTGCACAACTCAAAAATTTTCCGCTGATTTATTATTTATTTTTAATTTAAAAAACTATAATTAAAGTTCTATGTGTATGTTTGGTCTTGTTTAACCAAATTTTTCTAAGGTGAAAAAAATTGAAATAAATTTTATCACTCAAGTTTTTGAAAGTGCCCCTATTTTTTATTTTTCTTATAGACTTAATTAAAAAATCTATTTTGTAAAAACCATAATTTTATTAAAAATATTAAAAAATTTATGAAAAAATAGAATTATTGTAACTGGCCTATTGTTAATTATATTAACTTTCATTTAAGGACCAATGACTATTTTAAACATTTCACTACATTTAAATTGAATAATCAATACAAAAATAAATGTTATGTTTATATTATATTAAAAGGAGAGTTCTTTATGGATAATATAAAAATTCATGTTTTTCATACTGGAGAAGTTTGTGTTGCTCCAGATTTACCATTTGGAGGAGATGATTCCAATGCCATTAAGGCATCAGGAATATTTGGAAAAAAAGAAGACCGTTTATGGCTTCCAGTATCATCATACCTAATTGAACATCCTCAAGGGAAATTCCTTGTGGACACAGGATGGGCAAGAGACATGAGCCCTGAAGGAGTCTTGGACAAAAAAGCTCAAATCAAATCACTTGGAAGTTTGATTCTTTATAAAGTTAATCAGGGACGTATAGGTCTTGGACAGTGTATTGACGAACAACTTTCACAAATAGGCATTGAAGATTCAGACATTGATGGAGTACTTTTGACCCATCTTGACTGTGATCATGCAAATGGTCTTAAACAGGTGAGAAATGCTAAAAAATTCATAGTATCTTCAGATGAGGTAAAATTTGCAAATAAACTTAAAAATAAGGTACGTTACTATAAAGGATGGTGGAAAGATATTGAACTTACCCAATTCGATTGGAATAATAGTGAAGGACCAGTTAGAAAATCTTATGACTTATTGGGTGATGGTTCAATTGAACTTATTAATATTCCTGGCCATTGTGATGGTCTTTTTGCAGTTAAGGTAAAAAATAATGATGGCAAATTTGTTCTTCTATTTTCAGATGGAGGCTATGCAAGAAAAAGTTGGGAAGAAATGATTACTTCAGGTATTGCTGCAGATAAAGAACTCCAAAAACAATCTCTTGCATGGATTAGAGAGCAAAGTATGGATTCAAACTGCATTAAATCACTGGCAAATCATGATCCTGATATAAAACCCCATATAATTGAATTATAAATGCATTTCGTAAAATAAGCATTTAAAGAATAAAATTAAACATAATATTACACATCCGTCATTAAATAAAATGAGAAATTAAAAACACACATCGAGTTAAAATTAAATTTCAAAAATAGCAAAAATGTTAATATTATATTATCATTATATTAATAATCCCCACCATAATAATGACTAATAAAAAAAGAACAACCTATTATGAGGCCAATACACAATAAGTTATAATAAAATATAGAACTTTATAAAATAAATTTAATTTAAGTCCTAAACACTTATTTTACGAAACAAAGTAATTATTTAACATAAAAAAGATATAAGTTTAATTTTTAGCCAAATACTCATCAATAAGAACAACTTTCACAATATCAAGAGTTTCATCTCTAAAAATAATGTATTCAATTAGTGACTTAAATTGAGGATAATCTTTAAGAAACTGAAATTACTCATAGCATTAATACTTATTCTAGCTGAAACATAGTCATAATCAGGGTCGCTATGTGATAATGCATCACACCTACCCCTCATTTAATCTTTTTTATCAAATTTATCTAATTTAACTTGTAAAACTTCAAGTCTATTTGCAATTTTAGTATC
>OMVX01000021.1 GCA_900314605.1 uncultured Methanobrevibacter sp.
TTAGGAATCTTATTTTTCCACCTAAATCTATAGTATGACCTTGACCATCAATAGTCAAATCACGACTCACAACAATACCACCTGTAAGACCAGAATCAGAACTATCACTATAAGTATAATCAGTATCTAAAATTATACTGGAACCACCAGTATCAATTTTATCCTTTAACTCTGATATACTACCGCCATTGGAATCCCCAACAGTATTACCATTATTAATATTCTCATCACTATTACTACCATTATTAGCAGATGTACTTGTAAACGTATTTTTTACATAATTATTTATATCATTAACATCAATATTATCATTATTATTGTCTGATGTTATACTATGAGTACATATATTTTTTGTACTTACAGCACTATCATCAGTGACATCTGTTGCTGATACTAGACTTAAACCTAAAAATAAGGTTTCTAAATATTAACACAATTACTACTTTTATCATATCATATATAATATATTTATTATCATTCTTTTTTTGGCACTTTCAAAAACTTGTGTGATAACTTTTATTTCCATTTTTTTACCTTAGAAAAATTAAGGTTTAAAAAGTTCAAACATAAATATAAATCTTTTATTTTAATATTACACAATTAATATATAATTTCAACTTAATATATTAAGTTATAAATTTTTAAATTAAAAATAAATCATAAATCGATGGATAATTTACAAGGAATAGTTAATATTACTTAAAGAAAAAGACAATATAAAGAAAAGAAATAAAATATGATAAATAAAATATAAAAAATTACTATAAATAATTTTAAAATAAAAGAATAAGAAAAAATATAGTATAACTAATTTTAAAACACATTATAGATTTAAATTCCATAATCCTTACAAATGTAATTTACAACTAATTTGATTCAAATAAATGGAATTAGTATATATAAAGATTTGAATACCTGGAAATTTTAAATTGGACTTTAATAGCTATGTAAGGATATTATAAAAGTAATAAACATCTATTAAACAATCAAAAAGATAATATATTAAAAATTATATATATCTAAAAATGAAGTGTATAATAATAAATGGAAGTCCAAGAAAAAGAAATACTTGGAGTGTAGTTGAAGAAGTAAAAAATAATATCCTCGGAGAATATGAAGAAATTCATTTATTACAAGAAAATATTGGAATGTGTAAAGGATGTTTTTTATGTATAATGGAAGGGGAAGATAAATGTCCTCATTTCAATAAAATTAATCCAATAATTGAAAAAATACGAGAAGCTGATAAGATTATTATAAGCTCACCTGTATATGCAATGAATGTTACAGGGCTACTGAAAAACTTTTTTGATCATACAGCATACCTATATCATAGACCAGAATTTTTTACAAAAATTGGGCTAGTTGTTGTAACAACAGCAGGTGCAGGGGATAAAAAAGTATCAAAGTATATTGATGAAACACTAAGACATTGGGGAGTAAATAAAGTCTATAAAATAAGTTTTAAATGTGGTGGAAAAGATAGTTTTGATAAAGATAAAGTTAAAAAAGTGTGTAAGAAATTTAAATCAGAAAAATTAAGCCAACCAGGATTTAAAGATATATTATACTATAATGTTTGGAGAGCAATGGCAAAAACTGACGGTATAAAAGCAGATACTGAATACTGGAATAGTACCGGTTTAATAAAATATGAATTTTCTCCATCAATAAAATTAAATATAATTAAAAAAATCTTTGGAAAAATAATCTATTCAATATTTTTAAAGGTTTTCTAAGATTTTTAATAGACTAATTTAATTTAATACAATTATTCGGACAGATTGATTCACATATATGACAGGTTTTACATGCCCAAAAGTTATTTGGAGCAATTGTATCTTCTTCAAAATCAAAAACCTTATTAGGACATGCTATAACACATTTTTGACAATCATCTCCAATACAAGTGTCAGTATCAATAAAAATATGTGATTCTTTATTTTCTTTACTTTCACTATCTGATTTATTTTTCTTTTTAAAAAATGATTTCAATCCCATAGAAATAAATTTGTTATATAAATTAATAAATATTTGGCAATATATTATAAAATATAATAAATATAATTAATGTTAAATAAAATACAAAGCAGTTTTTATTTCTAGAATAATTTAAATTATGTTGATTTTATGAAAAAAATAAAGGTAGTTGCAGCGATAATAATAGATAATGATAAAGTATTAGCAACACAAAGGGGTTATGGTGAATTTAAAGGTCTTTGGGAATTTCCTGGAGGAAAAATAGAAAAATCAGAAAGTAAAGAAGAAGCATTAATACGTGAGATAAAAGAAGAGTTAAATGGAAATATTACAGTAGAAAAGTTTTTATTAAATATAAAATTCCAATATCCTGATTTTTATTTAGATATGGACTGCTATAAATGTAAGCTTAAAGGAAAAATTGAACTACTTGAGCATATGAATGCTAAATGGTTATCCAAAGAAGAACTAAATTCAGTCAAATGGATCCAGGCTGATATTGAAGCTGTAGAATATCTAAAAAATATTTTATAAAAAAATAAATATTGATTAAAGTGTGAATATGGATGATTTTAACAATGATATTTTAGACGGTGCAAGAACAGCATTTATTGATGAAAATTTTGAATCATCAAATTATCTTAAACCTAAACTAATTCTTAATTCTATTGGAAATAAGGTTTTAAATTCTATTAAAGAAGAGTTAAATCATTGTGATGAATTTTATATAAGTGTTGCATTTATAACAATGGGAGGGTTAACTCCTCTTTTACAGGATTTTTTAGAATTAGAAGCTAAAGGAATTAAAGGAAAAATTATAACAACAGATTATTTAAATTTTACAGAACCTGAAGCTTTAAGAAAACTAAATTCATTTTCAAATATAGAAGTAAAACTATATCTTCAAGATAATGAAGGATTTCATACAAAAGGATACATTTTTAGAAAAGATAATGTTTATAAATCAATAATAGGTAGTTCAAACCTTACATTAAATGCATTAACTGTAAATAAAGAATGGAATATAGGATTCAGTTCTCTTAATGAAGGGGAAATGGTAACTGATTTATTAGATGAGTTTAATCATCTGTGGGAAAAATCATCAAATATAGATGAAGTAATTAAAGAATATGAATCTGTTTATAATCATGCTAAACAGTTTACTGATTTTAGAAAAGAATATTTAAAACTTAAAGAAGAAAATAGTGATGATTTAGTTCCAAATATTATGCAGGAAAAATTTTTATCAAATTTAAATGAATTAATTCAAAAAGATGAAGATAAAGCATTACTTGTTTCTGCAACAGGTACAGGTAAAACATATGCATCTGCATTTGCGGTACATGAATTTAAACCTAAGCGATTTTTATTTTTAGTTCATAGAGAGCAAATTGCAAAACAGGCAATGAAATCATATAAACGAATATTTAAAGGTGAAGAAAATAAATTTGGACTATTAAGCGGGAATTCAAAAGATTATAATGCCGATTATCTTTTTTCAACAGTACAAACAATGTCAAAAGACGAAGTATATTCAAGATTTGACAAGGAGCATTTTGATTATATCATTATTGATGAGGTTCATAAAGCAGGTGCAATAAGTTATTTAAAATTAATTGAATATTTCAAACCAAAATTCTATCTTGGAATGAGTGGATCTCCAGATAGAAGTGATGAATTTAATATTTATGAATTATTTGACTATAATATTCCTTTAGATATTAGATTACAAGATGCCCTAAAAGAAGATTTATTATGTCCATTCCATTATTTTGGAATAACAGATATTGAAATAAATGGTGAAACATTAGATGATAAATCTGATTTTAATAGGCTAGTTTCAAATGAGAGAGTATCATATATTCTTGAAAAATCAGAATACTATGGTTATAGTGGAAATCGGATAAAAGGCCTAGTTTTCTGTTCTACAAAAAAAGAAGCAAAAAGTTTAGCTAAAGAATTTTCCAAAAGAGGACATCCTTCTATAGCATTAACTGGTGACGATTCCCAAAGTGCACGGGAAGAAGCAATTGATAGATTAACAAATGATAATAGGAAAGATAATATAGAATATATTATAACAGTGGATATTTTTAATGAAGGAGTGGACATTCCTGAAATTAATCAAGTCTTACTTATTAGACCAACAGAATCATCAATAATATTTATACAACAATTAGGAAGAGGTCTTCGTAAATTTAAAAATAAAGAATATGTAGTTATTTTAGATTTCATTGGAAATTATAATAATAACTTCTTAATTCCAATAGCATTATCTGGTGATAGAACCTATGATAAAGATAATATACGAAGATATATTCTTGAAGGATCAAAAATTATTCCTGGCTCATCAACAATAAGTTTTGATGAAATTTCTAAAAAAAGAATATACGAATCACTTGATAATACGAATTTCTCCAAAATATCAATATTTAAAGAAAAATATAAAAATCTTAAATATAAACTTGGTAGAATCCCTTATCTTGTTGATTTCTATGAAAATAGAGATTTTAATCCCTTACTTATATTAGCACATAAAAAATATGACTCTTATTATAATTTCCTAATAGATGTAGATGATGAATGCAAAGAAGTACTTGATGAAAATGAAATAAAATATCTTAAATTCATATCAGATAATTTTGCAAATGGAAAAAGGCCACATGAACTTTTAATGATTAAATTCTTAGTATTAAGAAAATATTTTACAATAAAAGATATTGAAGATGCTCTTAAAGATTATGAAATATATGATGATATAAAAACAATCAAGCATACCTTTAAAATATTTAATTTAGAATTTTTCATAAAAAATGACAAGAAAAAATATGGTGGAGTAAATTTCTTCAATTTCAATCAAACAGATTTAGACAATGAAGATAAAATATATGAAATATCAGATGAGTTTAAAACCTATTTAAATAATCCTATATTTTACAAGCATTTAAATGATGTTGTAGAATTTGGTCTTTTAAGATATGAAAACTATGGAAGATGTGAAGGTGTAAATCTTAATTTATATTCAAAGTACACAAGAAAAGATGCATGTAGATTATTAAACTGGCCTCATGATGATAGCTCAACAATGTATGGTTATAGAATTAAACACAATACTTGCCCTATCTTCGTAACATATAAAAAGAAAGAAGATATTTCAAGTAGTACTAAATACCAAGATGAATTTAAATCAAAAGACATATTTAGCTGGATGACAAGAAGCAAAGTTAAATTAGAAAGTACAGAAGCTCAAAGTATTATACATTATAATGAAAATAATCTTAAAATACATCTTTTCATTAAAAAAAGTGATGATGAAGGAACTGATTTTTACTATATTGGGCAAATGGAACCATTTAAATGGAAACAAACTAAAATAAAAAATGATGATGGAGAATGCTTAGATATTGTTAATTTCAAATATAAACTCCATAATCCTGTAAAAGAAGAAATTTATAAATATTTTAATGACCAAATAGAAGAATAATAAAATAAAAAAAGAAAAAAATAGAATATATTATCTAAAATGATTGAGTTCCAGATGTTGGAGATAAACTAACACTTAAAGTGTCTTTTAGATTTTGATTAGAATCATAAACCTTAATAGTTGCATGGTCTGGATAATATTTAAATGGTTGAGAACTAGTCACTTCAACATAACCATTAGAATCAACAGTTAAAGGAACCATATTACCACTATTTAAACTATTTCCATTACGACTATAAAAGATTTGAACATAAACTGAACGTCCTGCATTAGAAGAACCTAAATAAAGGTCAGCATATGTATAATCACTATCATCACTACCTGTTGTAATAGACCCTCCAGAAATTGTTATAGGAGAAGTGTTTGCAGGTTTTGATGCCTGAGCAGAATGACTTGTAGCTTGATTAGAATCATTTACAGATTCATTCAATGAATCAAGATTATTATCTGCAGTGGTTGAATCTGAATCATTATTAGAATTAGCTAAAGATAAATAAGCAAAAGCACCTATCAAAGCTACAATTATAAGAAGTAATGCTATAATAATGATTTTTGTATTATTATTCTCTTTATTATTATTTAATGATGTATTTGATTTTATTTGTGAATTATTCTCATTTAGAGGAGTTCCACAATATTTACAAAATTTGGCAGAATCTGAAATTTCCATATTACATTTTGGACATCTCAAATAATCACCCTCCTTACTTTTCTAATAATAATATCTAATTTCATATTATTAAAACTAATGATTTCTAGGATTATAATTATTAAAGATTTTATATGGTAATATTAAGTTATAATAATGAAAAATAAAAAAGGTATTAATATCAAGTAAAAAAAAAAACGATGCTAAAAATTAAAAAAAATGTATAAAACTTATAAAAACTAAATAAAATTAAAAAATAATTTAAAAAACCTATTAAATAGCTAAAATATAATCCAAATAAAAATAATAGAAAAATCTGATAAAGTTGTTAAAACTAAAAAATAAGTGAGAAAATTTTACAGACTCTAAAAAATAGAAAATATGGAGCATGATTTAAAAATAATTCTTTTCTTTCATCCATATCTTTGGTGTAAATTATATCTTCACATTCCGTAAAAATCTGGTCAAAATCATCCATCCAATAAGGTAAAATTCCTAAAACTTTACCATTATTTTCTACTACTCCAGTTGCGACAGCACCCATCATACCATTAGCCCCTGCACCAAACACAACTTTATGACCTAATTCAGCTAATTTAGAACCTAATTCATATCCTTTAGATTTAAATTCATCATCTATACTAGCATTTCTGATCCAAATACACAAATATTCAAAAAAAAATCCCTACTTTAAAATTTTATACGAATAATTAGTTAATTAAAACTTATATTTAATGATATAATTTTTATATCCTAATTAAATGTCTAACTTGGTCCTGGAATATCCAAAATAACATTGCAAATAAACATCCAAACATAATGATTGGAGGGTATAGGAAGTAACCTAATATATAAATGATTGCAAAGATTATTAACTCTATATAAGAATATTTTACACCATTCTGCAAATATACAATCAATGCTATATTTCCAGGTTCATTTTTCATTAAGAGTTTAGCCTGTATAATATAATGAATATGGGATAGGATAAATAAAGACCCGAAACAAGCCTGAGCAAAGAAAGAATAGAAATGTTTTGAAACCATTGATGTGCAATATGGTAAAAATCCTATAATTAATAATGAAATTCCACTCATCCATACAGTAGAATTATGTAATTTATGAATTAAATTAAATAGGTTATGATGAGAATTCCATATATTATAAATTACAAGAAAACTAATTAAGTATGCAAAAAATTCAATATATAGATGAGCTAAACCTTCAAAAGTAGGACTTGAAGGAAGGGGTATTTCAAGAATAATTAATGTTATGATAATAGCGAGAATTGCATCAACTAAAGCTTCAAATCTATCAGTTTCCACACCAACCAACCCCCTTTTCATTAGAGAAAAATTTAGCAGTGAAATTCCAAACGATTAAAGATAATATGCATGAAATAAAAATTGCATATGGAATATTACATAGGATAGCGAGAATAAAACCTATAAAAAACACTGTGAAATTTAAATAAGTTGATTTATCCATTGCTAAATCAGGATGTTCTGTAAATTTGTCCCTTTTCATAGCAAAATATGCAGCAAAAACATAAGCTATATTTGTTAAAATAAACACTCCACCGTAACAAATTTCAGGAACTAATTCATGAGGGTTAAGTGCACACCATGCTGTAAAGTATGGAAGAAGAGTAATGATAAATGTTAAAAACATGTAAATAAAAATTACTAGATTATCAATTTCTTTAATTTCCTCAAACAATTTTCTATGATGATTCCAAATACTTAAAAGAACCATGAAACTTAAAAAATAAGATAAATAAACCATTTTTAAATTCCAAAGCCCTTCTAAATTTAAAGTAGAAGGTTGAGGAATTTTAAGAATCATAACAGTCATCATAATAGCAAGAATCGCATCAACAAATGTTTCAAATCTTCCTGAATCCAAAAAATCACCTGTAAAAGATAATATAATGATTTTAATTTAAAAATAATTTTTTAATAAAAATACATTTATTAAAATAATAATTAATTATTAAATTAAATCCTCGTATTTAAATAAAAAAATTCTTATTAATAGAATATCTGATAGTCAAATAAAATAAGTGTTTATTTAATCCAGAGTAATGTTAAATGTATATTAAAACTAGAAATTATTTAAAAACTTTATATTATTATCTCAAAAATAATAAAAATAAATAAAAAATAGATGAATAAACTAAATAGTAAAACTATTTTTGTTTATTCTGTAATTCTAAAGCTGCTTTAGTAGCTTCTCTAGTGTATGGAACTGAAAATTCCTCTTCGATGTTTTGTCTATATCTAGAATTCATAGTACAGAATGGAATAATTCTACCATCTGGAACTACATAATGTATAATACATTTTTGTACCCTATCTTCATCAAAGTTATATGGATCCATAAAGTGCATACATGCAATTAACATAGCATTTTTAGAGAATTCTCCTAAAGAATCATAATTTCTATCTTTAAATATTTCAAGTAAAATTTGAGAGAAATCTAAATGTTCTGGTTTTTTGTCCTTTTCAAGGAATTTATATAATTTAGTAGCTGCTTTAGCAGCAACTCTAGTTTTTGCACCAATTCTATATTCATTTAATTTATTTGCACTTTCATCTAAGAATTCTAAGAAACCATCAACATTTAAAAAGTCAGAGATTGGAATATATTTGTTATTACCATCTTCATCTTTTTCACGATAAACATAAGTTGCACTACCACAGTGATGGTGACAGTTTAACATTACAGGATCTACTTCATAATCTAATGCATAGATAAATCTTGTAATAGGTTCAACTGAACTTGGTGGATAAAATGCATCTGTAGAAATTTGACCACTAGTTTGATATTCAACTAATTTTTGGAAATCTGGAATAGTAATTCTTTGAGATTCAACTAAATCTTTATCTATTCTTCCTGCAAAAGCAACCGGTTGGAAATTAACACCATAAATAATATCATCATTATCAAATGCAAAATCAATAATATCTCCAACTTGGTCATCATTTATTCCCTTAACAAGTGTAGGTACAAGTACAATACCTAAATCTGCTTCTCTACATTTTTCAATTGCATTAAGTTTTTGTTGAAGTAAATCTTTACCTCTATTGTTAATATATGGTTCTGGAGTTAAACCATCAAATTGAAGGTAAACGGTATTTAATCCTGCATCCTTTAATTCTTTAGCATAACCTTCTTTTCTACCTAATCTTAAACCATTAGTTGCAACTTGAACATGAGTAAAACCTAATTCTTTTGCCAGTTTAATGATTTGTGGAAAATCATTTCTTACTGTAGGTTCTCCACCTGCAAATTGTATAGCAGGAGTAGGAATAGGTTTAACATCCCTTAAAGTTTGAAGCATACCTCTAATCTCTTCAAATGTAGGTTCATATAATCTTTTACTTGTTGCTGCATTAGCAAAACAAACAGGACATTGGAGATTACATCTATTAGTAACATCAAGTAAACCTAAAACAGTAGCTGTCTGGTGCTGTTCACATAAACCACAGTTATCTGGACATCCTACATCTTTAGAAATCTGAGGATTATCAATATAAGTATCTGAAGAAGGATATTGGACCATTCTATGATAAGCTTCTGCATCACTCCAATAAGTGTTAACAAATTCCCCATGTTCCGGACAAGTTTTTTTAATCATTATTTTCCCGTTTTCTTCATAAACTTCTGCATCTAAGGGTTTAAAACATTCGGGACATAGACTTCTAGTTTTTTTAATCAAATAATCACCTAATAAACAATTATAATAATTATGGATAAATAATCTTAAATTACTGATTATAATTAATAATAACTATTAATTAATATTTAAAATTATTAAATATTAAATCTTAAAATGAAAAATAAATTAAATTTTTACCTAATTTCAATAATAATCACTTAAAATAAATGTAATTAAGTTATAACTAATTTTAATAATAAAAGGAATATTAAAACTTTAAATAACTAATTCATTTATTAGTTAAATAAAAATCATTGAAAAAATATTTAATAAAATAATATTAAATAAATCTAATAATAAATTATTATAATTAATATTATTTAAATATATTTAAAAATTGAAATAATTTAAACAGGATATATAAAACTTAAAAGAGTTAAAAGATTAAAAACGATTATAAAGTTAAACAAATTGTTAATAGAATAAAATTTGATTAAATTAATAAAATAAATTTATTAAAATAGTTTTAAAATATACCAAAAGAACCATTAAAATAAAATATGATAAAAAAAGAGAAAATTTAATTTTTCATAAAAAAAAGATTAGTATTTAGAATATAAGAATATTCATATATAAAAAAAGTGAGAAGAACATATAGAAACTAAAATTTTATATAGAATATACATATATAATTAAAAAAATATTTAATATTGAATTAAATATGTTGAAATTGTTTAATGTATTTTACTAAAACCTATTCATGACTCTTCGTGAAAAAAATAATCATTACTAGAAAAATATATTAAGTATAATTATAAAATTATTATATAATATTAATATGGGGAAAACAATGACTATTGATTTTAATGGTATATTTAATCTATGTATAGTAGGTCTCTATTTTTTACAACCTGCATATTTATCAAATTCTAGTGCTGTTATTTTTGGAGGAGGAACACCATTAGATTTTGGTTATAAAACAAAAAGTGGTAAAGATTTGATAGGTAAAGGCTGTACATGGAGAGGCTTAATCGTTGGAACAATAATTGGTGGAATTACTGGTTTAATTCAGGGAATTATTACCCCTTCAATCGTTGGATACTTTGGAGGTTCTCTTCCTTTAATAGATTATGGTGGAGCTATAAACGGTTTAATTATTGGATTACTTCTTGGTTGTGGTGCATTACTTGGTGATGCAGTAGGTAGCTTTATTAAAAGAAGATTAAACGTTAAACAAGGAAAACCTGCACCTATACTTGATCAAATAGACTTTGCTATTGGATCTTTACTATTATCCTCAATAATGATTAAACTTGATTTAAAGGTAATTATTACAATTTTGATTTTAAGTATAATCTTACATGTTTTAACTAATATAACGGCTTATTTAGTTGGAATTAAAGATGTATGGTATTAAAATATTATCTAAATACTTTTAACTAAATTAATATAATTTAGTTAAATTTACTAATGAATATTAAACTAATTTTAATAAAATTAATTAAAAAGAATGAAATTAAGAATTTCTGAAAAACTCTTCTGTAAGTATAGCAGTTCCAACTGCAGGTGCTACAACACATTGTTCATTTGTTAAAAATTCATCCATAGATCTTACATTTAAACCTAAAGATTCTGCAGCAGGTCTATCAATAATATCTTTTCCAAGTCCAGTTACTACAATAGTATTAATATTTTCTCTTTTAGAAACCTCATCAATAGCCTCAGCAACCTGTTTTACTTGTGCTTGATGAATATTTTCAGATAACTCTTCAATATCATCCATAGTTAACATTTCTAAATCAGCACATAAAACTCTTGCAATACGTCTTGCACATTCAATTTTAGATTTACCTGCACCATCATTAGTATTACATACATAATCCTCTTCTGTAATTAAACCTAAAACCATATAAATATCAGCAGTTTCTGCAAACAACTCAGAACCTACCCTGTAATATTTAGTTTCATTATCTTTTTCAAGAGGTATTTTATCTAAAAATGCACAGAGATTAGTTCTTAAAGTTCCTGTATATACAAGTTCTCCAGTAGCTAATCTTTCCATATCAGAACGACCTTGAGCACATTCATGACCATTTTTAACAGGAATAATATCAGTGGTAGTGCTCCCTGTATCTACAAATATACAGTCACTTGCAATTTTACTTGCTATTGAAGCAGTGGCAATCCAATTTGCTGCAGCTGCTTTTAAAGGATCCTTTTTAATATCTTCTGTTGATTTAACACCATCAAGTGTTATAAATGCAAGAGGTATATTAAAAACTTCATTGGATTTTCTAACAACATCTAAAACTCCTTCTGTTTTTGTCTTATATGCATCTACAAGTTCTGCAGTCATAGATATTCCTACACCATCTAACTCATCAAGAGGACATATATTTTCGATAAGTTCTATTAAGACGTCCTGTAATGTATCATTTTCACACCACATTGGTAAAAATGCAAAATCGGTTTGTATATTTTCTATATTTCCTTCATTATCAAAATCAATAATAGCTAAATCGGTGTTTGCTCCACCTATATCAAATCCTGCTATTTTCATATGTTAACCTCTAATAATTTTTAATATATTTATCTGTATTTTTAATTTTAAAATATTTTATGAATTTTAAAGACAAATAAATATTAGTGAATAAGTAAAATAATTATTATTGATAATTGAAATAATTATGAAATCTAAATAAAAATAAATTATTAATTTAAAAATTCTTAATTATCAGTTGAAATAATTTTTAAAACACCATTATCTTTAATGAATTTTACACCATTTTTAAATGAAAGGTGGTCAATATCATCTATAGATATTTTACCATCAATTAAATCTAAAATAGTCTTAGCAATATTTATATTTAAAACTTCTCTAAGACCTACATATGGAGTTGTAAATCTTGAATTTATCTCAATTATATAGACTTCATAGTCACCATCATTTTCAACTAGAATTAAATCTACACCAACAAAACCTTTAATACCTTCAATACTTTTAACAGCCTTAACCGCCTTATCAAAAATCATATCCTTTGCAGGATGCCTGTAAGGTAGCTGGCCTCCAAGGTATTGTTGAAAATCATCAGTTATATGAACGAATTGTTTGTTTAAACTTAAAGCAATAGCATTATCACCATCACTTATTAAACTTACACTTAATACTTCTCCTTCAATATATTCCTGTATAAGTATTTCACTACCATCATCAAAAATATTTTCTAAATCATCAACATCTTCTTTTGATTTAATTATTTTAATATTTTCACAGTCTACACCATTAACAGGTTTAGCAATATATTTTTTTTCAATATTTAAACTGTCAAATAGCTCATCACTATAACCATATTCAAAATCACTCTCTTTCATATTATTAGCTTTAAGATTAAATAAGATTGGTTTTTTCCAATATATATCTGAGTCTAGAGTTATCTTAAATGTAAATGGTTGTGTAATCTGACTTTTTAAGGTATGAAACATTTCAAACTTATCAGAACATACTTCACATGCATGTGCATTAGAATTATAAATTTTAATATTTGACTCTTCTAAAAATCTGGTAATTCCATATAATGCATCATCCTCTTCTGAGGCAATGAAAATAGTTCTATTGAATTTAGATGCATCTTTTAGAAGAAAATCTTCAAAATCAAAATCATCATTTAGTAAAATAATATTAATAGTATTATCTAAATCTTTAGCAATATACTGGTATTTTTCATTTAAAAGAAGATAAACATCTTCCTCTTTTAAATCTTCTACAAGAGCTAAAATTAAACTTTCTGCTTCAGATGAAATACATAACTCATCTAAACCAGAGGCTGTATAATATTCAAAAACAAGTATTGAATCATCTGTAATAGAATTTAAATCATAAGACATAATATCAGCTAATTTTATATAAAATATAATGATTAAGGAATAAATTAAAGAGTAAATTAAATTAAATAAATTAAAATAAAAATTAAATTAAATAATTTAAGAATTAATTAAATAATGAAATTAAATTAAATAATCTATAAAATTAAATTAAATAAGCTAAGAAATTAATTAAATAAATTATTATATTTTAATAAATTAAATAAAATAATTAATTTAAATTAACAAATAAGTTATTTAATAGAATAATCATTGTAAAGTACAGTAGAATCTTTAATATTTAAATCCTCTACTGGAAATACCATTTTATCATCTTTATATACAAGTCTAACAGTTGTATTATATTTTTTCTCAAAGTCAGATACTGTAATATCTTCATCTATATTATGCATTTTAACATTAAATCTGGTCATAATATTATCAGGAGAACTTATTGATAAATCACCATTATTATAAGATTGTTCTATAATATCCAATATTTGAACTGCAGAATTACCATCACCATAAGGATTTTTAGCATTCTTCATATTATTATAAAATTCTTCATTATTAAGGATTTTATTAGCAGTTTCAAGAATATAATCTTTATCTGAACCAACAAGAATATTACCTCCTGCTGTAACAGTTTCAGGTCTTTCAGTATTATACCTTAAAGTTAATGCAGGAACATTTAAGGTAATAGCCTCTTCCTGAAGACCACCAGAATCAGTTAAAATAATAATAGATTTTGAAATTAAAACTAAAAAATCAAGATAGCCTATAGGCTTAGTAATATGAATATGTGGAAGGGATTCAAATTTCTTATATAATCCGAAATTTTCAAGAGTTTTTTTAGTTCTAGGATGAATAGGGAAAATAATATTAAAATCTTTAAGTTCCATTAAAGCCCCAATAATACTTTGAAGTCTTTGTTTATCATCAACATTCTCAGCCCTATGCATAGTAAAAGTAATAATATTATTAAGATTATCCAAATTTAAATCATCAATAATAGTACTAGAATTTTCTGCAATTTTTAAATTTCTAAAACAAGTATCAACAACAGAATTACCAGTTATAAATATATCCTTTGGAAGATATCCTTCAAGAGCTAAATTAATAGCAGATTCTTCTGTTGGAACAAAATATAGGTGACTACAACAATCTGCACCCATACGGTTAATCTCCTCAGGCATAGAAACATCAAATGATCTAAGTCCTGCTTCTACATGACCTACAGGAATATGTAATTTTTGAGCAACAAGAGCACCTGCAAGAACAGCATTAGTATCTCCTTGAACAAGAACAATATCAGGTTTTTCACTGATTAAAACATCTTCAATACCATCCATCATAAGAGCTGTCTGTTTACCATGAGAACCTGAACCTACATGAATATTATAATTAGGTTTAGGAAGTTCTAAATCCAAAAAGAAATTATCACTCATTTCTTTATCATAATGTTGGCCTGTATGTATTAAAAGTAACTCATGAGACCTTCTATTAATTTCATCAATAACCGGAGCCATCTTTATAATCTCAGGCCGAGTCCCTAGTATGACACAAATCTTCATTATTATCAACCTTAAAAGCTAAATTAATTTATAGAATAAATAATATTTATTAAATAAATATATTACAGATTATATAATATAAGTTTTAGTTAAAATTTAAAAATTTAATATAAACTGTTTATTATAAAATAGCTGCTTTAATATTAAACAAAATATTTTTCTAAAAAAAAAGATTTAAAACTAATATATTTTAAAGCGTTTTAGAAATTAATAAGATTAAAATTTCATATACTATGGGAAAATCATAATAGCATTTCTAGGACATTTATCCGCGCAACGGTAACATTTAATACATTTACTCGGGAAATAATACCATTTGTTATTGTTTTGATCTACACGTATAGCTCCTGTAGGGCATACTTTTTCACAATTTTTACATGAATTACATTTTTTACCATTGGCTCTAACTTCCCCATTTATCTTAACAACTCTTGTTAAAGATTTAAATAAAGATAGGCCACTATTTCCTCCAAATCCATGTCTTCCTCTCATAAAAAAAACCTTTAATTTATTATATCTTAAAAAACAATCATTTTAATTTATATAATTATATAATTATCTGAATATATATAAATTTTCTTTTAAGCTTCTGAATTTGTAAAAATATGATTTTAAAAACTATTTAAAATTGATTCAATAATAGCATATGATTTTTGATGATAAACCAACTGACTTGCCAGATATCTTTTGAATTTTTCAACAGCATAATCATCATAGGTAAATTTAATATTATCATAAACAGTATCCATCAATATAAGATTTTCACCATTTAAAACTCTTATATGTTCACGTGGTTTGTTTTCATCGGGATTTAATAAATTATTAACATCTTCTAAGTTTAACTTACCCTCTGAATATTCAAGAAATACCCTCATCATTTTACGGATCATATTCCATAAAAAACTTTCCCCATAAACATCAACAAAAATAGGAGAATAATTATCATTTAAATTAGGATATTCCTGGTTAAAATCAAAATCATTAGTAATATAGGCATTATTTAATCTTTCATCTGGTTGAATTTTAGGTACGCTTATATTAATCTTATTAATTGTTCTTACAGTAGTTTTCTGATATCTTTTAGTAAAGTTTGTAAAATTATGAGTACCTATAAAGAGTTGGGCGACCTGATTTAACTTATCTATATCCAGATTGTTGTTAAATAAAATATACCTGTACCACCGCTCTTTAGCATATCTTGGTTTAAATCCAAATCTTACTGGTGCTTCAGCTAGAAACTGGACATCATCAGGTAATTGACTATTAATTTTATTTATATGGATTTCTTCTTCACTTTGAAAACTTATTACATTTCCAAGACTGCTAACACCTGCATCTGTTCTACCTGCAATCCTAAAACGGCCATTTTCTAAACTATCCATATATCCTATATCAATTAAAGTATCTATTATTTCACCTTCTACTGTTCTAAGATGTGGTTGTCTTTGAAACCCATAAAAATTAGAACCAATATAACCTACTTTAAATGCCCTTCTTTTCATATTATCACACTAATATATTAATTCTAATATTAAATAATTTTCTAATATAATAAATATTCAAATATTAAATAATTATTCAATGTTAAAAATTTATTCTAATATAAATTTAATATTCTAAATAAATTTAAAAAATGTTCTAATAGCTTAAAATAGAAATAGCTTAAAATAGTAATAACTTAAAATAGGAAAGATACTATTGTTATAAAAAATATTTATTAAATATTCCGTTAAAATATTGTTAATATTTAATCAAATTAGGATAATATATTAAAATAAAATCATTATTACTTTTTAAAATATAAAAATAATATAATATTAAAGTATTATATATTCAAAAAATATGATTAAGAATTAATTTTAAAATTAAATAGGTGTTTTAATGTCATTTGAAAAAGGTAAAATGCAGATAATGCCTGCAGTTGATATAAAAAATGGAAAATGTGTTCAACTTGTACAGGGCAAACCAGGTAGTGAACAGGTAATAATTGACAATCCTGAAGAAGTAGCTAAAAAATGGGAAGAATTAGGTGCTGAGGTTATACATTTAATTGATTTAGATGGAACAATTGATGGAAAAAGTAATCTTAAACTTATAAAAAAGATATATGATAATGTAGATGTTCCAATACAGTTAGGTGGAGGAATAAGAACAGTAGAGTATGGTATGGAACTACTTAACATAGGAATAGAAAGAATCATTATTGGAACAATGGGGATAAAACATCCTGAAACTATAACTAAACTATCTGATGAATTTGGAAAAGAACATATTATGATTTCCCTTGATAGTAAAGATTCAAAAGTAGTTATAAAAGGTTGGGCAGAACAAATAGATAAAAGTCCAGTAGAATTATCAAAAGAGTTTGCAGATAATGGTGCAGGAAGTATTTTGTTTACAAATGTAGATGTAGAAGGATTACTTGGTGGTTTTTACACAGAACCTGTTATTGAACTAGTTAAATCCTCTCCAATACCAGTTGTCTATTCTGGAGGGGTTAGTACCATAGATGATATTAAACAATTACAGTCTACAGGAGTAAGTGGTGTTGTTATAGGTTCTGCATTATATAAAGATAAAATTGATTTAAAAGAAGCATTAAAATATCAATTACCTTAAAGATAAATAATTAAACACTATTTTAAATTAAAATATTTAAAAAAAGACTATTAAAAAATGAAATTAACATTAGATTAAAATATTAAAAATAATAACTAAAATACAAATTTATTTAAGCACTTTAAATACAAATAAATAATCTATTAAGTTAAGTTTAAAGACTAGATTTAAAAATAATGAAACATTAAAAAAGAGGTCAAATTATGATAACAGTAATGGCAACAGGAACATTTGATATATTACATCCAGGTCATGTATTATACCTTCAAAAATCCAAAGAATTAGGTGGAGAAGATGCAAAATTAGTAGTTGTTGTTGCTCGAGATTCAACTGTATGTGCTAGAAAAAGAATACCTATAATTAATGAAGACCAACGTCTAGAAATGGTCAAATATTTAAAACCTGTTGATGAAGCATATCTTGGATATGAAGATGATAAATTTAAAATTGTAAAAGAAATAAACCCAGATATTATTACAATAGGTTCAGATCAAGACTTTGATACTTCTAAATTAGAAGAATCCTTACATAAAAAAGGAATAAATGCTAAAGTAATGAAAGTTAAGGAGTATCATAGAGCAAAATTAGATAGTAGTCGAAAAATTATTAAAAAAATAAAAGAATCTGACATTAAAAACCTATAAGGAAATTATATAATATTAAAAAAAGTAAAATTAATTTTTATGATAATTAATAATTTAATAAACTCAATAGGAACTCAAATAAAATAACAACTCAAGATTGAACTCAAATAAAATAACAAACTAAAGGATGAAGTCAAAGAAATTATTAAAAAAAATAGTTCAATGAAAAAAAACTGCAAAAATTATAATTTAAAAAGAGTAATAATAAAATTAAAAAAAAAAAAAAAAATAAAAAGATAAAAAAATAAAGGAGATTAAAAGATGGTTAATGTTGGAATTGTTGGTGGAAGTGGATATACAGGTGGAGAATTAATAAGAATACTTTCTAATCATCCGAAAGTTGAAATAACTACAATTACTTCACGAAAATATGAAGGGCAAAGTGTTGAAAAAGTACATCCTCATATACGGGACAGTGATTTAATATTTGAAAACAAAAATGCTGAAGATTTTGAAGAAGACATTATATTTACTGCAACTCCACATGGAGCATCAATGAAAATTATCCCAGATATTATTGAAAAAACTGACGCTAAAATAATTGATTTAAGTGGAGATTACCGGTTTGAAGACTATGAAGTTTATGAAAAATGGTACAATCTTAAACATACTAAACATATTGACAGCGTATATGGACTACCTGAACTCCACAGAAAAGAAATAGCTAAAGAAAGATTAATTGCAAATCCTGGATGTTTTACAACTGGAGCAATATTATCAGGTTATCCTTTATCTAAAAAACAATATGCAGATCGAATGATATTTGATTCTAAAACAGGCGTAAGTGGAGCAGGAATTAAACCATCTGAAGCAACACATTATCCAAATATTGCAGATAATGTAAATCCATATAAAGTAACTACACATAGACATACACCTGAAATTCAACAAGAACTTCAAAGATACTCTGATGTTAAAATTTCATTTACACCAATACTTGTACCAGTTCTTAGAGGAATACTTACCACTAACCATACAATCTTAAAAGAAGAAGATTTTGACTTTGAAACAAAAGAACAAAGAGAAGATACAAGTAAAAAAATAGAAGAATTATATAGAAACATCTATAAAGATGAGCCATTTGTTAAAATACTTAGTGAAGGAGAAATACCAAGATTAAGTTCTGTAAGAGGGTCAAATTATATCCACATTGGATGTTTTGAAGTTGACCAGACTGGACAACTTGTTGTTATCTCAGCAATTGATAACTTAGTTAAAGGTGCAAGTGGACAGGCAATAGAAAACATGAATATTATGTGTGGTTTTGACGAAAAAACAGGACTTGATTTCTTTGGATTGCATCCTTAAGTTTAAAGAATGATTTTATTAAAATAGGAGAATAGAAAAATATTTAATAAATAAAAAAATTATATAAACTTTAATTTAAGATTTTAAAAATAAAAATTCTGTGATAAAAATGAAGGCTCTAATAATATATTACTCTAAAACCGAAAAAACAAAGATTGTTGCAGAGACAATATCTAAAAAACTTAACACAGATATAATTAGAATTGAAGATAAAAAAGACAGAAGCGGATTTAAAAATCAATTCACATCTGCCTTTGATGCAATTAAAGAAAATAAAACAGAAATTTATCCAAATGATATAGATTTGACAGATTATAATACTATTTACTTTGGAACACCTGTTTGGGTAAGTAAACCTAGTCCTGCTATTATGACTATAATAGATAATTTAAATTTAATAGGTAAGGATATTGTTCTATTTGCTACTATGAGTAGCTCTGGTGCTAAAGCATCATTAGATAAAATGGAAGAAAGAATCAAATCACGTGGTGGTAGAGTAATAGAAAGATTTAGTCTTAAAACTAAAGGAAAAAGTAATGATAAACTTATTAAAGATAGTGAAGTAATGGGAGAACTATTAGATTTAAGTTTATATCATTAAAACATATATTATTCTTTTTTAATAAACGAGGGTGGGAACAAACTTACTTTTTTTTATAATTTTTTCTGTTCAGATGAAATGATAATTTCTAATGAACCCTAATTTTATTATACTAAAAAAATGAAAATAGGAGTAATATATTTATATTATTAAGTAATAATAAGAATTATGGATTTAAATAATTTATTTTCAAAAGATGAAATAAATATAGGAAGACAAATAGAATTGGATATAGCAAAAGGTTTTGCGATTATTTTCATGATTTTATGTCATGTTGTATTAAGTTCTATTGATGGGAATAATGCCATTAGCCCTATGTATAAGTTTATAATGGATGATATCTTAGGGGGGCCTTGTGCTGCACCTGTTTTTATGTTTTGTATGGGAGTAGGTATAGTTTATTCAAAACATAGTCAATGGAATAATATGATTAAAAGAGGAATTAAATTATTCCTTTTAGGTATTACATTAAATATTTTTAGAAATATAGGACTTTATTATTTTAGCGGTATAATATTAGGCGATTGGCATTATACCTACATTTATGGTGGATTAATAATATTATTTGTTGATATTTTAGCATTTGCAGGTTTATCATTTATTTTACTTGGGATTTTAAAGAAATTTAAGCTTTCCAATAAGAAGATTATTCTTATTGCATTAATAATGTCTATAATTGGTAGTTTTATAAATTCAATAAATTTTGGCCCACTTATTTTAAATTTTTTATTCGGAAATTTTATAGGAACTGATGTAAACTGTACAGCATTTCCATTATTCAATTGGTTTATTTTCCCAATTGGAGGCTATATTTGGGGTCAATATTTTATCAGAGCAAAAGATAAAAATAAATTCTTTAAATTTTGGCCACTTTTTATAATTATCCCTTTTATATACTTTTTATTTATATCAAAAACAATATTATACAATGATGCAGGGTATTATTATTTGAATACAATTGATGGGATAATTTGTTTACTTTACGTACATGGAAGTATAGGCCTATGTTATTATCTATCAAAATATATGCCTAAAACAATTATTAAATCCTTAAAAGTTTTAAGTCGTAATATTACTGAGATATATTTTATTCAATGGATCTTTATACCTTTAGGACTACTATGCCTACAACATATATTTAAAAATATAGTCATTACAGATTTAATATGTTTTATATATGGAATACTAATCATATTTATAACAGCTAGTTTGTGTGAATTTATTAGAAAATTGAAAAAAAGAAAAAATAAAGTTTAATAAGAAAATATTTAAAATCTCCATTGTATAATATTAGTACATTAGAATAAATCCTATTATACAAAATAATAAGCATCTATTAAAAAAAAATATTTCAAATTAAGAAAATAATTCAATAAAAATGATATTTTTCCAAACTTTCAATTTATAATAATAAAATATATTTTTTTTTTAAAAAATTATAAAATATTATATATTAACAACAATAAATATAAATTGTTAATATAATTATAATAATTATATTATTATTTACTTTTATTCAAAAAAATAAGTAATATAAATTTTAATTTAAATTATTTTAAAAAAATAGTAGGTGGATTATGTTAGAAAAATTTATGGACAACTATAAATTATTAATAATCGTTCCTATAATTGTGGCTATTATCTCATTTTCTTCCCTTGCCATATTTGGTATTGAACCAGGCGTAGATTTAAAGGGAGGTACTATGGCGGAGATTACACTTAATCATGATATGAATTCTAATGAAATTGCAAGTTTACTTCAAAAATCATTACATATTGAAGAAGTGAAAATCATATCAAATAATAACCGTCATGTTACAGTAGAATTTTCTGATAGTGTTGATATAGGAGAATTTAGAAAAGCAACAGAAAGTATTGGAACTGTTTCAAGTTTTAATACTGTAGGACCAGTATTATCTGAAGAAGCAATGGGACAGGTTTATTGGGCTATTTTATTTGCATTTATTTTTATGGCGATTACAGTACTACTTGTATTTAAACAGATAGTTCCTGCATTTGCAGTTATCATATCTGCTTTTTTAGATATAGTATTTGCAGCTGGTGGAATGGCTGTTCTTAAGGTTCCTTTATCTATTGCATCAGTTGGTGCATTACTGATGTTAATAGGTTATAGTGTAGATACAGATATTATGCTGACAACCCGTCTTTTAAAACGTAAAAATGGAACTGAAGTTGAAAGAGCAACAGATGCAATGAAAACAGGTTTAACAATGTCCTTAGCAGCAATAGCTGCTATGGCTGTATTATATATTGTTACTATTTTAACTATGCCTCAAGCTAGAACTTTAAGTGAAATTTCAATTGTTTTAATCCTTGGTTTAATAGCAGATATTCTTAATACATGGTTCTTAAACCTTGGTATTTTAAGAAAATTCATAGACCATCAGAAGGATAAAAAACACAAAAAGAAAAATAAAAGGAATAAGGTGGTATCATGAGGAAACGTAATGATCCTGCTGAATTCATTAGAGATAAAAGAGTATTAATATTGATTATATGTTTAATTGCTAGTGTTGTTTGTATTTCTACTATGGGTATACAGCAAGGACTTGATTTAAAAGGTGGATCTGTTATCCAACTTCAACTTGAAAAAGCAGTAGATACAGATACAATGAATATAGTAACTACTGTTTTAGATAAGCGTCTAAACTTATATGGTATTAGTGATGTTAAAGTTAGACAAAGTGGAAACCAACAAGTTGTTGTTGAAATGGCAGGAGCAAGTCCTGAAGAAGTTGAGAAGCTGATTGGTAACCCTGGAGTATTTGAAGCAAAAATAGATAACCAAACTGTACTTACTGGTGCAGATATTAGTAGTGTAGAAATGTATCAAGTAAGTGGTCAACAATGGAGTGTACCATTTAAACTTACAACACAAGGTGCTAAGAAATTTGCTGAGAAGGCAAAAGGTAAAGCTAATCATGAAGTATTCATGTATCTCGATGGAAAAGTTATCGATAACCATCCTCCAAAACTTTCAACAGATTTAGCTAGTGGTGAACCAGCAACTGAACTTGAAGTAAGTGGTGGAGGAGATGATGAGAAGGATTCTAATGAAGAGGCAAATGAAATATATACTGTTTTAAAAACAGGTTCATTACCTGTTAAAATTCATGTTATCGGTTCCAATACAGTTTCTGCTGAGTTAGGTCAAAAATTTATGGAAGGAACATTAATTGCAGCTCTACTTGCAATCCTTGCAATATTTACCATTATTTATGTTAGATACAGGAAAGCTTTACTTGTTTTCCCTATTCTATTTACAAGTCTATCAGAAATTGTAATTGTTTTAGGTATAGCATCGATTATTCATTGGAATATAGACCTTGCAGCAATAGCAGGTCTGATGGCTTCTGTAGGTACAGGGGTAGACGATCAGATTATTATTACTGATGAGGTTGTAACTCATAAAGGAGATAATAAAAGACGTAGAAGAACAAGAACAAAAATGAATGTGGATAAAGCATTCTTTATCATATTCGCTTCTGCTGGTACTTTAATTGCAGCTATGTTACCATTAACATATGTTGGTTTTGCAAGAGGTGCTAGTGGTATTGGTACTATTGCAGGTTTCGCATTTACTACTATTTTAGGTGTTCTTGTAGGTGTCTTTATTACTCGTCCTGCATATGCAAAATTTGTAGAAATCTTTATTAAATAAATAAATTTTTCTACATACTTTTATTTTTAAAAAACAACTAATTTTTTTATTCTAAATTTTTAATAATATTTTAAAAAAATGAAGAGATAATATTATGAAACGTCCTGATTTGAAAATTAAACCAATTAAAAACGGTACTGTAATTGATCATATTACAGCTAACAAATCATTGTATGTATTACATATTCTTAATCTTCCAAATAAAGAAGCAAAAGATGTTACTATAGCAATGAATGTGCCTTCAAAAGAAATTGGAAGAAAAGATGTTATAAAAATTGAAAATAGAGAACTTGACTCTGATGAAATAGACCAACTAGCATTAATTGCTCCTCAAACAACTATTAATATTATAAGAGACTATGAGATAGTTGAAAAAAACCCAATTCAACTTAAAGAGGAACTTGTTGGTATAATTAAATGTAATAATCCAAAATGTATCTCAAATCAAACAACAGAACCTATAACATCTAAATTTATTGTTATTAATGATAAAACACCTGTAGAATTTAGATGTAACTATTGTGACAGAATCATTAAATCTGATGAGATTGAAGCACAATTTGAATAAATAATATCATACTGATTGAACTATTTTTAAATATTAAGCTATTTTTTTATTACTTTTATGATAAAATGACATACACCATTAAAATTGAAGATATTGAAATACTTGTAGAGAAAAAGAAAATAAAACATATGTACCTTAAAGTAGATAAAAATGGAAAAGTTAAAATATCTGCGCCACACTCTATAAGAAAAGAGGAAATAATATATTTCTGTGAGTCAAAATTAGATTGGATTAAATTAAAACAAATTGAAATCTTAAAAAACAATCATTCAAGAAAGATTAAAAAATTAAAATATATTAATGGTGAAACTCTCTATCTATGGGGAAAACAATATACTCTACAGTTAATTGAAAAAAATAAAAATTATAAAAAGGCATTTGCCGATAAAAAAACAATATATTTACCAGTTGATAAGGATAGTAAAATAAAAAAAAGAGAAAAATTAATACTAGAGTTTTATAGAAAAGAAATAAAAAATGAAATAGAAATTCTTCTAGATGAATGTGTAAAAACTGTTGGGAAAAAACCTGAAGAATGGAGAGTTAAAAATATGAAAACCCGTTGGGGTACATGTAATGTGAAAGATAAACGTATATGGCTTAATCTTCAACTGGCAAAAACACCAAAAGAATGTTTAAGATATGTTATAATACATGAATTAACACATCTTTACATAGCAAATCATGGAAAAGAATTTCAAAATCTAATGGATAAATTCTACCCAAACTGGAAAGAAATCAAAGAAATACTAAAAAACAATAAATATTATTGAAATATAAATTTTAATAGATTTATAAAAAGAGAAAAAATATATATTTTAAAAAAAATTATATTTAATAATCCGAACTGGGAGGTAATAAAATGGATAATAATAAACCTATAGGTGTATTGATTTTAATATTATTAATTATTCTTTGTGGAGTATATCTTTTAATTGTGGATGAAACTCATCATCAAACAGAAAACAATAAAATCAATAATACAACTACCGGTACTATAAGTAATAATAGTACAAATATAAGTACAAATATTACTAATAACACAACTATAAGTGATATAAACAATACAAATGATAGTAATGTTAATCCAGGAGATATTATTCAAAAAAAAGTATTCACGGTTAAAGAAAATGAAAAAGGCCAAAATGAAGGTATGGAACCTGGAACATATATAATATATTATACAGCAAATGATGGACCATTAAAAATAGAAAAAATAAAATAAATGTATTATTAAAAAAGTTCATCATTTTCTAAAATTTATCAAGAATTTGAAATAATATTAATTCAAAATAAATACTTGATTATAATATTAATAAATAAAATGCTTAATTATAATTTTAATAAAAAAATTAATAATTAATAGAAATTTAATAAGTGTTTAACTTATGATAAATTTTCTATTAAGTGTTTAGAAAGTCTTTTCGACAATGCAAGTATTGTAAGTATTGGAGGAATACCTGGAGCTTCAGGAAAAACAGACCCATCACAAACATATAATCCATCAACACCTGTTTTAAGATTTTTATCTACAATACTACCAATAGGAGCAGTACTTCCAGGATGTGCACTTCTTAAAACGGTAGAAGTAAAAATAGTTTCTGCACCTGCATTCTGTAATATTGCACCTGCAGTAGCTACACCTTCAGCAATATACTGAACATCTCTAATAGAATTAATTTTAACTACTTCATCTTCATTTACATACCCTAAGGACTCATCTGGGATTTTAACCATAATACCAATTAAGTCTTCAGCATTAATATTATCAATATCACAATCATCTAAATATTTAGCAGAATAATGTGGTGAGAGAACAAAATGTTCCCCTTTAACAAGACCAGCCATAGTAACTTCCCGATTAAATCCAATATCCTTTTTAACACAAGCTACAGTTACAAATGGATCTGTAGAAAATTGTTTACCTGCAGGTATTCCAATTTTTAAAAGAAGTCTTGCATCACTTACAGCACCTGCTGCTAAAATTATCAAATCATCCTCAATAATTTCAACATGTCCCTCTTTTGTAGTGGTTTCAACTGCTTTAATTTGATTATCTTCAAGTATTAAATTTGTAACAGCAGTATCTGTAATCAATTGAGCCCCATATTTAACTGCTTCTTTTGTAAAATCTGCTGCAGTCCATTTAGCATTATTTGGACATCCATATGCACATCTACCACATTGAATACATTTATCTTCATAAATAAATTTAGGCATTTTAATAGGGTTTAAACCTAATTCTTCTGCAGAATCTAAAAATAATTTTGTACCCCTTCCAATATGTGTATCATCTAAAGGATGAACATTTAATAATTCTTCTAACTCATCATATTCATTCGTTAAATCTATTCCAAAGTTTTCAAACATTTTACCAGTATATCTTACTGCATTTCCTGCAGATACGATTGTATTTCCACCAACACATGTTGTTGTTAAAAGATCCATCCCTTCTACTGGTGCATCATAATAATTATATGCATCTTTACTTTCTACTAATGGACCTTTTTCAATTATGGTTACTGGAATATCTGCCTTTGCTAGTTCCATTGCAAGAATACCTCCACCTGCACCTGAACCTATTACTAATACCATTTTATCATATCCTATTACACCAAATAATTTATGAAAATATAGTTTATAAATCCAATTTTATTTATATATAATTTTTTTTAATATTTTTAATATCTAAAATAAATTTTTATATATTTTAATATTTATTTATTAAAAATAAATCTTATAACTACTGTTATATATATTATAATATTTATAAATATTTAAAAATAAAGCAAAAAGAAACCAATTAAAAAAAAAAAAAAAAAAAAATATAAAATAATCTCAAATAAAAGATAAAAAAAATCAATATAATTAAATTATAAACATTTAAAAGATTTCACTATCTAAAATAGAAATTTGAGCATTTCGAATATTTTGTTTTTGACTTAAACCATTATTTTTTAAGAAGAAAGAATTATCATCCGTTCGAATAATTTGATACCCATCTGCAGGAGTTAAATAAACATCTCTCCAAAGTTTATCTTTACCACTTACCCCATCAAAATCAGCATCACATCCTCCTAAAGACATATCACAAGTAATTTCACCTTCAGGAACTGTGTGAGATCTTGAAATATCCTTAGGAGTGTCAGTTAATGTACCATATTTATGACAAAATGGACAATAATTAACCCATGATCTAGTATAAGTCTTATAATCTAGACCTGTCTCTACACTAGGCTTCATATGAACTGTTATAGTAGAAATATTTTTACTTATTTTTTCACCATCAGCAGAAGTATAGTTAGTAGTATAATTAGTAATATTAGTATGTGTATGGTTATCGGTATAGTTAAGGACGGTTTCTTTTTGATTGAAAATAAAATCATCATTTTCCTCAGAATCTAAAGAAGCATAAACCGTTGCAATAAATATACTAATAGATAATAATATAAATATAATTATAATTATAACTTTTGAGGATTTTCTCAAGATAGTTACCTCCGAAATTAAAAATTTATTTAAAAATATTGTAAATAGGAAAAAATTCCTTTAATTAATAATTAAGATTAAATATGCTTTATAATAATAAAAAATGATTATTAGCATAATATTCAAGGATTAATTAAAAAATATTATAATTAGAAATTAATATTTCTAAAAAATCATCTAAGATATACTAATAAGAGTTTTTTTTAATTATAAAAGGTTAATACATTTGTAAATAAATACTTATAAGTTATAAGTTCTTAAAAATTCCTTAAAGAACTATAAGTAAATAAAAAATTGATAATAATCATATATAAAGATTTTGAAAAAATCTAAAAAAAATCAAATTTTTAAGCTTTAAAAATTAAAATAAAGAATTGATTAAGATTTAAATTAAGAAATAAAGATTAAATATAAGTTTGTAAAAATTCATATTTCTATCTAAAAAATAATAAAAATAGATATGAAAATAAAATAAGAATTAAAAGCTTTAAAGATAATGATTTTAATATAAACAAAAGAAATAAAAAGAATAGAACAATGTTGAATAATAAATATATGAAATAAGAAGTCTTTAAATAAAATTATAATGATATAAAAGCCAAATTTTAAAAAATTCGTACATATAATATTAATTTTAAATAATAAAATAAATTAATTAATAAAAATAGCTTCTAATAATTAAAAATAAATATATTAATAATTCTAATACAGACTAAAATAAATATCAACAAAGAATTAATTAAATAAAAAGAATATAAAAATTAGGAATTAAAATTAATTTAAGAAAAAATAATTAAATAAAAATAAAATATAATATTAAAAAAATAAATTTAAAATAGAAAAATAAGATTTAAAAGTAAAATAACTATGTATATTAAAAATTAAATAATTATATCAAATTTTAAAAAATGAAAAAAATTGATTAAAATATTATAACTTATAACATATATTTCAAGTGTAAAAAAAATATTTTAAAAAAAGGTTCTATTGATTAAAATAATTTATATAATAATAAACTAAAATAATAATAAAAAAAAGAGGAGTAATAGATTAAATAATATTATAACAAATAAGAAAAAAAAACACAGATTAAAAAGAATAAATTATTTTATAAAAAAAATAGAAGTTATTTCTAAAAAAAATTAAAAAGATAAAACTAATAACAATACTAAAAAAAACTAAAAATATTATTTGTTAATATTATTTATAAAAAATAATCACATGTCTAAAAAAAGCCTTATTGCAAAAATTAGTGAATATATTTTAAAAAATACTAAACCATCATATATGGATTCTAAAGATAAAATAGATGAATTTATTATTAAAGAGAAAAAGACCAAAAAAGAATTTAAACCTTTATTTAAAATAAAAAAATTCTATATAGACCAGATGAAAGTATTTGAATTTGGGGATAAAAATAGAAAAAATACAATATTATACATACATGGTGGAGCTTTTATAAATGAAATAAATTATCAGCATATATTGTATTGCTATTTACTATCAAAAAAATTAGATGCATATGTACTTGCACCAGTATATCCACTTACACCATTACATAAAGCAGAAGAAAGCTATGAACTTATTTTAAAATTATATGAAAAAATAGAAACAGATAATTTAATATTAATGGGAGACTCTGCAGGTGGAGGATTTGTCCACTCCTTTTGTCAATATCTAAACACAACTAAATTTAAACAACCGAAAAAAATAATAAGCTTTTCACCATGGGTAGATATTTCTATGAGTAATACACCTTACAATAGTGAAGATGACCCAATTTTAGGTGAAATTGGTCTTAAAGAAATTGGAAAATCTTGGGCTGGTGAATTAGACACATTAGATTATAAAGTTAGCCCATTATATGGAGATAATAAAAATCTTCCAGATACACTAATTTTTGCTGGAGAAAATGAAATATTTTACAAAGATATAGAAAAATATGTGGAAAATTTAAGAAATGATGGTGTTAATGTAAGGTTTATTACAGGTCCTGGATTATATCATATATATCCTTTATTTCCAATACCTGAAGCTAGAAAAGCATTTAAAGAAGTTAAAAATGAGATAAACAGATAAAATACATAATATAAAAGAAATATTAATTAATAATTACTCATAATTAGAAAAGTTATGTTAAGATAGTAATTAAAAATAGATACTGATACTATTATAAATTTTAATAGATTTAATAAATAATTAAGATAATAAATAAATTAGAATTATAATAATTTAGAATAAATAAAATTTTAAAATTAATAAATACTAATTAGTAATAAATAATAATAGAATTAATAACTTAATATTGAATAAAAATCTAAATTGATAAAAAACATATTGTAGGTTTTATAATGGAATTTAATATTGATAATTTAAATGGCCTTATTAGAAAAATAGAATCTAATGTAGATTATATGGAAATTCGTGCAAGTAAAGGAAATGGAACCAGTATTATTATGAAAGATAATAAAATCCAAGAAATCAATACTGGAATAACAATAGGTGCTCGAATAAGAGTTCTTAAAAATGGAGCGTGGGGATTTGCTTATACGAATGATTTAAGAAAACTTGAAGAAATCTCAAAAAAAGCAATATCAATTTCAAATAGTCTTAATAGTGATGTGGTCTTATCAGATGAAGAAATAGTTGAAGATAAAATAAAAACAAAGTGTAAAATTCCAGTTTCATCTGTAGATATTGAAGAAAAAATAGACCTTATCAAAGATACCAGTAAAGGTGCTGATTTAGAGGATATTATAAGTATAGGAATAAAGTATTCAGATAATGAATCTAATACTATCTTTGTAAATAGTGAAGGAACATCACTTGAAATGGATGAAAGTAGAGTGGGAATGTGGTTAAATGTTATTGCAAGTAGTGGGGAACTAATGCAAATAGGTCATGATAGTCTTGGAGGAGTAAAAGGATATGAAGTTATAAAAAATGCAGATTTAGAATCATTTTCAAGAAAAACTGCAGAAACTGCTAAAAGGTTACTTACAGCAGAACCTGCTCCAAGTGGAAAATATCCAATAATTGCAGATAATACATTAACTGGTGTAATGGTTCATGAAGCATTAGGTCATGGAGTTGAAAGTGATATAATCCTTCAAGACGATTCAATATTAAAAGATAAAGTAAATACAAAAATCGGAAGTGAAATTGTTAATATTTATGATGATCCAACAATGAATGGATTTGGCCATTATGAATATGATGTAGAAGGAGTAAAAAGTAGAAAAAATCATATTGTACAAGATGGAGAGCTTATATCACTTTTATCTTCACGTGAATCTGCAGGAAAATTATCTATTAAATCATCTGGAAATTCTAGAAGTGTTATCTCCGAACAACCAATTGTGAGAATGAGTAATACATATCTTGAACCTGGAGACATGAGTTTTGAAGAATTAATAGAAGATATTAAAGAAGGAATATATCTTAAAGGTTCAAGAGGAGGACAAGTAGATACAGGAAAAGGTAATTTCCAATTTAATGCAACTGAAGCAATTATGATAAAAGACGGTGAATTATCCACACCGTTACGTGATGTATCCTTAAGTGGAAATATTCTTGAAACACTTACCCTTATAGACGGATTAGGTTCAGATTTTAAAACCTCTGTGGGATTCTGTGGTAAAGATGGGCAATTAGTGCCTGTTGGAGATGGAGGTCCACATACCAGAATTCAAAATGCTATGGTTGGTGGAAGTAATTAATTAAAAAAATAACTTTAAAAAAAAGAAATTATTGTAAGAATTTAATAAAAATTTTTAGAATATTTTTTATATTTTTGAGGTTGTAAAATTTTATAGGCTTATTTTATTTTTATATGTTTTTGTGTCCAGTTTTGCATTTGGAAGTCTAGAAATGTTAGAATTCCATTTTTA
>OMVX01000008.1 GCA_900314605.1 uncultured Methanobrevibacter sp.
ATTTAGAACAGAACAAGGCATATTTAACCAAATTTTCAACAGAAAAAATGGATGGATGAAAAAAATAAAATCCCAACTAACAAAATGACAAAGCCATTATAGGAAACATTTATAAGTAATTATACGAATATTATATAATGTCTAGTTTTCTAGAATTTCATTAATTACTAAATTTTATTAATCTAGTATTAAGACAAATACTTTTATATAAAAAATATTAATATTGAAAATATAATCCTTCTATTTTTATTTTAAGGGATTTATTTAGTGATATATGATATATTTAGATTATTATAGACTTTTATTAAATTTTTTAATCTTATTTAAGATTAGAGAATATGCAAGTTATTTATATTCAGTTTACTGTTTATAATATTTGCTGATGGATGGCTTAAGCCAGATGAAAAAGGAGGTAAATAATATGGCAAAACCAATTTATGTAAAATTTGATACACCTGAAGAAATTGCAAATAAAGCAGAAGAAGCTTTAGAATCTGCTCAAAATAGTGGTAAAGTAGCTAAAGGAACTAATGAAGTAACTAAATTCATAGAAAGAGGTAATGCAGCATTAGTTGTTATTGCAGAAGATGTTGATCCTGCTGAAATTGTTGCACACATTCCTGTTCTTGCTGAAGAAAAAGAAATTCCTTATGTTTACTTAGCAACTAAAGAGAAAGTCGGTGGAGCTGCAGGTTTAACTGTCGGTACTGCTTCAGCTTGTATTGTTGATGCTGGAGATGCTGAAGAATTAGTAAATGAAGTTGTTGAAAAAATCGCAGAACTTAAAAACTAATTGTTTTAGCTCTGTAGAAAGATGAGTCTTTCGATTTAGTTAAAATGGTGATTATATGGAAGATGGAGTACCTGCTGAAGTTATAGAAGTTCTTAAAAGAACTGGTATGACTGGTGAGGTAATGCAAGTTAAATGCAGAATCCTCGATGGAAGAGATAAAGGTAGAATTTTAACAAGAAACATCATGGGTCCTGTCAGACAAGGAGATGTTTTAATGTTGCTTGATACTATTAGGGAAGCTAAAGAAATTAGAACTCCATAGTATTTTTAAGAAGGTGTTAACATGAGAACTTGTTCATTCTGTGGTGAAGAAATAGAAGAGGGCACTGGAAAGATGTATGTTAAAAAAGATGGTTCTATCTATTTCTTTTGTAGTAGTAAATGTGAAAAAAATATGATTAAGCTTGGTAGAGTGCCAAGAAAAGTTAAATGGGTTAAAAAAACTGTTAACTAAGGGAGGTTAGTTGATGATTCAGAAAACTTATGTAATGTTAAAACCTGATGCAATTGCTCGCCGTTATATAGGAAAAATTTTAACCCGTTTTGAAGATAAAGGTTTAAAAATTGTTGCTATGAAATTAAGAATGATTTCTGAAGAGATAGCTAAAGAACATTATGGTGAACATAAAGATAAGCCTTTTTTCGATGGTTTGATTAAATATATTACTTCTGGACCTGTACTTACTATGGTCATTGAAGGTGATGAAGCAATTAGTGTTGTTAGAAAACTTTCTGGTGCAACTAATCCTCAGGAAGCAGATTTTGGCACTATTAGAGGCGATTTTGGAATGGATACAGGAAGAAACATTATACATTCATCTGATTCACCAGAGTCTGCTTCAAGAGAAATTAATCTTTTCTTTGATGAAGATGAAATTATAGACTATTCTATGTCTGATGAATCTTGGATTTATGAATAGTTCTCTTTAAAATATTTAAATTTTAATTCTTTTATTATTAATTTAAAACTTAAATTAAATTCATATATTTAATAATTATAATGTGGAGATAATAATGAATATACGATCACCTATTGTTTCTGTTTTAGGCCATGTGGACCATGGAAAAACCACTTTATTAGATAATATTAGAGGTTCTACTATTGCTAATAAAGAGGCCGGTGGTATTACTCAACATATAGGGGCAACTGAAATTCCTATTGAGACAATATCCAATATTTGTGGTCCGTTAGTTGATAAATTATCAATTGTAGATACTATCCCTGGTCTTTTCTTTATTGATACCCCAGGACATGCTGCTTTTATTTCACTTAGAAAACGTGGTGGAGCATTGGCAGATTTAGCAATATTAATAGTTGACATTAGTGAGGGTTTTAAACCTCAAACTTTTGAAGCATTAAATATTCTTAAAATGTATAAAACTCCTTTTATTGTTGCTGCTAGTAAAATTGATAAATTATTTGGATGGGATTCAATTGAAAATAGTTCTTTTACTGAAAGTTTTAAAAGACAAGCTCCAAATGTTCAACAAGACTTAGAAATGAAATTATATGAACTTATTGGTGTATTACATGATGAAGGTTTTCAATCAGAACGATTTGATCGTGTTAGTGATTTTGCTTCTCAAATTGCTATTGTTCCAATTAGTGCAAGTACAGGGGAAGGTATTATTGAATTAATTACTATGTTACTTGGACTTGCTCAAAAATATTTAACATCTAAACTTGAAATTCATGAAGATGCCCCTGCTAAAGGTACTGTTCTTGAAGTAAAAGAGGAAGTAGGTCTTGGAACTACAATTGATGCTATTATTTATGATGGTATTTTAAAAACTAATGATGAGATAGCACTAATGGTTTCAGATGATGTTTTAACTACAAAAATTAGATCTATATTAAAACCTCGTCCATTAGAGGAAATAAGAGAATCTAAACATAAATTTGAAAAAATTGATGCAGTAACTGCTGCAGCAGGAGTTAAGATTTCTGCTCCTAATTTAGATGATGTTATTTCAGGGTCTCCATTGCAAGTTGTAAATGATAATATTAAAGTTAAAGATGAAATTTTAGATGAGATGGATGATGTTACTATAGATACAGAAGATGAGGGAGTATTAGTAAAAGCTGATACTTTAGGTTCCCTTGAAGCTGTGGTAAATCTTTTAAAGGATTTAGAAGTTCCAATACGTTCTGCTAATATTGGTGATGTATCTAAAAGAGATATTATTAATGCAAATATTGCTCTTGAAGAAAATGCAGAGTATGGTGTTATATTTGCATTTAATGTAAATATTCACTCTAAAGCGATAGAAGCTTTAAATGATTCTGATATTAAGTTGTTTCAGGGAGATGTTGTTTATCAATTAACTGAAGATTATGCTGATTGGATAGAAGAGCGTAAAGAAGCTCTTAGGAAAGCTTATCTTGAAGCAGTTATTAAGCCAGGTAAGATTATTTCTATTCCAAAATTGATTTTCAGACAAAGTAAACCGGCTATTTGTGGTGTTGAGGTATTAAGTGGAACTATTAAACCTAATTATCCTTTGATTAATGCAAATGGTCATCCTGTAGGTAAAATTATAAGTATGGAAGATAATGGCGAATCTTTACAATTTATCTCCAGAGGTCAAAAAGTTGCTATGGCTATTGATGGTGCTATAGCAGGTAAAGACTTTGAAGAAGGAGATGAATTATATGTTGATATACCTGAAAATCATTATAAGGTATTAAATCGTGAATTTAAAGATAAACTTTCTGAAGATGAATTCAGAACTTTAGAAGAATTTTTAGAAATCAAAAGACGTAATGAACTTAACTGGGGTAAATTAGGTCTATTTGAAAATTGAGTTTAATTAATTATTTAAATATTAAAAGAATCATGTTTAAAATTATAAATAAGAATAATCTTTTTATTTTCTAATAAATTTATAGGAGGAATTCTGTGGTATTTAAAGTAGTAGTTTCAGATAAAGGGTCAACTTACCAAATTGAAACTGAAGATAAAAATCTTGTTGGTTTAAAAATTGGTGACGATTTTGACGGTAGTTTTCTTGGTTTAGATGGATATAATTTAAAAATAACAGGTGGATCTGATAAAAACGGATTTGCTATGAGAAGTGATGTTCCTGGACCTAGAAGAATAAGAACTTTAGTATCTGGTGGTGTAGGTTATAAACCTCATACTGCTGGTGAAAGAAGAAGAAAAACAGTAAGAGGAAACACTATATCTGATGATATTGTACAAGTTAATACTGTTGTTTTAAGTAGCGGATCTAAGTCATTAGAGGACATTTTAGGTTCTACTGAGGAAGAAGAATAGTTTTCACTATTCTTAATTTAAAATTTTATAATTAAAATATACAAAGATTAATTAAGGTGTAATCTGTGAAAGTACAGGCTGATGTTAACATAGGTTTGATTGGACATGTAGATCATGGTAAAACTACTCTAACAAAAGCTTTATCTGGTGTATGGACTGATACACACAGTGAAGAAACTAAAAGAGGTATCTCTATTCGTTTAGGATATGCAGATATTGATTTAAGAAAATGTCCGAATTGTGATGAACCTATGTCTTATACTACTAAAGAAGTATGTGAACATTGTGGTAGTGATACTGATATTATTAAAAAGGTTTCATTTGTAGATGCTCCAGGTCACGAAACTTTAATGGCTACAATGTTGTCTGGTGCTGCAATTATGGATGGTGCAGTTTTAGTAATAGCTGCAAATGAATCTTGCCCTCAACCTCAAACTAAAGAACATTTAATGGCTCTTGATGTTATAGGTGTTAAAGATGTTATTGTAGTACAGAATAAAATAGATATTGTTTCTCGTGAGAGGGCTATTGAAAGTTATAATGAAATTAAGGAGTTTGTAAAAGGTACCTGTGCCGAGGATGCCCCTATAATACCAGTTTCTGCTCAACATGGTGCAAATATTGATATTTTAATTAAGGCTTTAGATAGTAATATTAAACTACCACGTCGAAGTGTTCGAAAATCTCCATTAATGTATGTTGCTCGTTCATTTGATATTAATAAACCTGGTTCTTCTCCAAAGAAACTTAAAGGAGGAGTCATTGGTGGAACTTTAGTTCAAGGTACACTTCGTTTAGGAGATACTATTGAAATTAGACCTGGTGTCGATGCTAGTTCTGTTAAAGATAAAACTTCTAATTGGATTTCACTTAAATCAGAAATCATTGGTTTAGAAGCAGCGGGTCAACAGGTAGAGAAAGTCACTCCTGGAGGCCTTGTAGGTATTGCTACTAATTTAGATCCTGCTCTAACAAAGGCAGATTCTTTAAGTGGTTCTGTTGCAGGTAAAGAAGATAAATTACCCGAAGTTTTATTTGATTGTGAAATGGAAGTTAATCTATTAGAACGTGTAGTAGGAACTAAAGAAGAAAGAGAAGTTTCTCCAATTAAACTTAAAGAACTTTTAATGATTAACTGTGGTACAACGACAACTATTGGAGTAGTTACATCTCTTAAGGGTGGTCTTGTCCATGTTAAATTAAAATTACCTATCTGTGTTGATAAAGATACTAGAATTGCTTTAAGTCGTAGAGTTGGGGCTCGTTGGAGATTAATAGGTTTTGGTATTATAAAATAAGATTTTATTTATCGATTTCAATTTTTTAATTGATTTAATTTAGTTTAAATTTTGACAAATTATTTCTAGAAGGCATTCAATGGTTTATGAGGTAATTATTGATACAAATTTTTTTATGGCTGTATTTCAATTTAAAATTGATATAATAAGTGAGCTTAAAAAGATTTTACCCTCATATAAATTAACCACTCCTAAATTTGTTATAAGTGAACTTGAAGGATTAAAAAAAAATAAAAATCTGAATATTAGAAAACAAGCTACTATGGCTTTAAAAATAGCCAAATCTAATGATATTGAAATAATGGATATTTCAACTTTAAAGGGAGAATCTGTTGATGATGCTCTTGTTAGGATATCTAAATCAAAAATTCTTGCAACAAATGATAGTCAATTAAAAAAACGTGCTAAAGAAGCATCTATTAGAGTAGCATATATTCGTCAAAAAAGATATGTTGTAATTGATTAATTAAAATTATTATTTTATCTTAATATCACTACTAATATTGTAGATTATTAAGTCCAAAATTATATTTTACTTCAAATATATATTTTAAATATATATAATTAATATATTAATAAAATTAAATTAAATATAATATTTTATATTTTATAAATTATTAAATTCTATAATAATATGAGGGATTATTTTGTATTATGAGACAAAAATTGAGGATACAGTAAGGATTTCTCCTTATAGATTTAAGGATCCTTTAGAAAAAGTTGCTATGGATACTCTTAATGAATCATATGTCGGTAAACTTGATAAAACTTTAGGTTTACTTGTTTGTGTTTTTAAAATTGATGATATTAGTGAGGGTAAATTAGTTATTGGTGATGGAGCAACTTATCATCATGTTACTTTTTCAGCAATCTTTTATAGACCAGAACAACAAGAGGTTGTTGAAGGTCATGTTAATGAAATAGCTGAATTTGGAGCATTTGTAAATATTGGTCCTATGGATGGATTAGTTCATGTTTCTCAAGTTACAGATGATTTTATTAATTATGATTCTAAAGGTAGAACCCTAGTTGCAAGTGAATCTAATAAAATACTTTCAGAAGGAGATACAGTTCGGGCAAGAATTGTTACTTTATCTTTAAAGTCTAAAACTATTAAAGATAATAGGATTGGCCTTACTATGAGACAACATTCTTTAGGAAAACCTGAATGGATTCAAGCATCAAAAAATAAAAAAAAAGATAAATCTAAAACTAAAGAATAAAGAGATGATATAATGGCTGAAAATGCTTGTACTAAATGTAAAAGGATAACTAGTAATGAAATTTGTCCTGTTTGTGATGGTAAGATACCAACTTCTGATAATTGGAGTGGTCTTTTAATTATTCTTAATCCAGATTCTATAATGGCACAAGAATCAGGTATTACCTTAAATGGAGAATATGCTTTAAGAGTCAAATAATGCATTTAAATTTTAACTTTTTATTTAATTTAAAATATTCATTAATCTTAAGAAATTAATAATATTTTATTAATAAAATTTAAATTATACAAATTATAATATAATAATTTAATGGTGTTTTTTTCATGTTAAAAATTACTGAAGAGTTAATTAGAGATTTAAAACGTCCTCTTGGAGATTTATATCCTGATTTTGAAGATGCAATTGATCGGATTAAATCCTCTAAATTTTTAATATCTGCTGGTGATTATACATTAAATAAACTCATATCTCATAATATTTATCCTGATGTGGGGATAATTGATAATTATATTCAAAGAAGTGACTGTGATACTAATATAGTTTATACTAATAATTTTTTACATACAGTTAACCCTGCTGGAACTATAACAGATGATCTATGGGCAACCATAGAAGTTGCTATCGAAAATTCAATTAAAACTAAAGACAAATATATAATTGAAGTTGAAGGGGAAGAAGATCTTGCAGTTCTTCCTATTATTATTTTAGCTCCAGAGGATACTACTGTATTATATGGACAACCAAATGAAGGCTTAGTTTTACTAAATTCTGCTGATTTAAAAGACCAAGCTCAGAAATTTATCAATGATTTTACTGAAGTTTAATCTTTTGATAAATTATTTACATTAATAAAATTAAATGAGGGTTAATATGGAAATAGATATTTTTGAAGAAAAAGAAAATAAAATTTTTAATAGGAATGAAGTTAAATTTTACATTAATTATGAAGGAGAAGCTACTCCTAATATTTTTGATGTTAAAAATAGATTAGTTGCTCAGCTAGATTCTAAAAAAGATTTAGTTGTAGTTGATACTATCGACCCATACTATGGTGAACCTAAAGCATTAGGTTATGCTAAAGTATATGCAAGTAAAGAAGATGTAGAATACATTGAATCTGAAAGTGTTTTACTTAAAAATAAAGAACCTGAAATAGAAGAACCAGAAGAAACTGATGAAGCTGAAGAAGTAGATGAAGCTGAAGAAGAATAGTTGGAGGATTTCACATGAAAGTTTCTAGTTTATATGAAGTTAATGATGATAAAATAGTTAGAAAAAATCCTATATGTCCTCGTTGTGGTGGAGGCGTCTTCATGGCTGACCATGGTGATAGATACGCTTGTGGTAAATGTGGATATACTGAAATGAAAAATAAAGATTAATATTATTTCTAAGTTTTAATTTTTCTTATTTTTCTTTTCATTCCATTAATTTTTATATTAAGTTATTTTTTATCTCAAATATTGTTTTTATTTTCATTTGTTCTTTTTATATCTCTTTTTTTTAATCTAATTTTATGAATTAATTATTTATATTAACTTTATAAAATAATATATTAGTAAGTTAAATTTTTATATTTCATTATTTTAAACATTATTTTAAGGTGAGTTTTTTGAAAATACGTAGTGGAAGATTAGATAAGGAAATGACTGATGAAGCTGCAGAGTTTACTTCTTCACTCGAAGCAGATAAAGAGATTTTTTATGCAGATATTAAATGTAATTTTGCTCATACGACTATGCTTAAACAAGAGAGCATTATTGACAGCGATATTGCAGATAAAATATTAAATGCTCTTTTACAACTTAAAGAGGAAGGTTACTCTGTTTTAAATTTTGACCCTAGTGTAGAAGATATACATATGGCTATTGAAAATTATGTTACTTCTATTGTAGGTCCTGATGCAGGATTTATGCATACTGCTAAATCTAGAAATGATCAGGTAGCTACAGATATTCGAATTGTTTTAAGAGAAAAAATTAGGGATATTCAATTAAATATTTTAGATTTTATTGATGATTTAGTGGATATGGCGGATAATTATAAAGAATCTGTTTTCATTGGTTTTACTCACCTTCAACATGCTCAACCAATTACTATTGCTCATCATTTGATGGCACATGTTCAAGTATTAAAAAGAGACTATGAAAGATTAGATGATACGTATAAGCGTGTAAATCTTAATCCATTAGGTTCTGCTGCTATGACTACTACTAGTTTTCCTATTAATAGGGATCTTACTACTAAACTTTTAGGATTTGATGGGTATCTTGAAAACTCTATGGATGGAGTATCAGCACGCGATTTTGCAGCTGAAGCCATATTTGATTTATCCTCTCTTTGCACTACCTTATCTAAAATATGCGAGGAGCTTATTCTATGGAGTACTTATGAATTTTCTGTTATTCGAATGGATGATGCATATTGTTCTACTTCATCTATTATGCCTCAAAAGAAAAATCCAGATGTTGCAGAAGTAGCACGTAGTAAGGCTACACGTGTAAATGGAGAACTTGTGACCGTATTAACTATGCTTAAAGCATTACCCTACACTTACAATAGAGACCTTCAAGAAATTACTCCTCATTTATGGAATAGTTTTTATGAGTCTAATGCTGTTTTAAGTATTGTATCTAAAATGTTACTTTCAGTTAAATTTAATGAAGATGTATGTTTAAATTTAGCTGGGAAAAATTTTGCAACTGCAACAGACCTTGCGGATATTATGGTTCGTGAGAAGAAAATTCCATTTAGAACTGCTCATCAGATTGTAGGTAGAGTAGTAAATGAGGCAACAGTAAAAGGTATGGAAGCTACTGATGTTACAAGTGAGTTTGTAGATAATGTATGTAGAGAACTTGAAATTCATGAGTTAAATCTTGATGATGAACTTGTTAAAAGTGCTCTTGATCCTCTTGAAAATGTTAAAATGAGAAAGGTTCCAGGTGGTCCTTCACCTGAAATGGTTACAATTGCAATGAAAAATATTAAAGAGTTTATAAAAAAGGAAAGAGAATCTAAGTTTTAAACTCTTTAGATAATTATATTCCTAATTCTTCTAATTTTTTTTCTAATTCTTCATCAGATAATACTTCTTCGTCTTTAGCATCATCACAATATGTACCTGCTAATATTTTTATTCTATCTTCTTCTGCTTGGGCCATAATTTCTTCTTTATTTAATTGCCAGTTTTTAGTAATTTTTTCTTCTAGTTCTTTATCAGCTTCTATAATAGGTCCTGTATAATCACAGTCATAACATTCCCATTTTGACCATACTTGTGGTATAATGGTTTCTACATTACGTGAGCCACATCTTGGACAAATTTTTACTTTCATATTATCATTGATTATTTTTTAAAAGCCTTATAGGGGAATTGAACCCCTAATTCTCGTTTACGAGACGAGTGTTTTACCATTAAAACTAATAAGGCCTGGTATTATATTATTTTTTAAAATATATAAGTATTATTTATATTTATTTTTTTATTTTTTTTTAACCATATTATTTTTTATGCTCTATAAAAACTCCAAATTAATTCTAGTGCTTCTCCAACTTCTAATGCTCCAGCACGGGTTTCTCTTAATATTCTCTGAATAGAATATTTTTTTAAATGAGGGTATTTTTTATGAACTTCATATAGGAGTGGGCATCCAAATCCTTTAATAGATTTTACAGGATAGTTTTTAATTAAATTTTTACCTTCTAATTTCCCACATGATAGTGTAGAAGGTAGATTTAAACGTTTGATATTTTGATTATTATGGATCTTATCTGTTATACATTGGCTACCTGTTGATAGCATATCTCCAAATATTACAAGGGATATATTATTGTTCAATGCATATTTAAAAATTCCTTCTTCTATTTGCTTAGAACATCTTCCACAGGGGTGAATTTTACCGGATAAAGCTTCATTAATTAATTCTTCATTATTAATTTTGATATATTCATGTTCCACATTTAATTTTTTTGTTAGATTGTTTATATTCTGTTTAAATTGACTTGGAAGTATTATACTTCCAGGGTCTACACTTATTGCTTTTGGTTTAAAACCTAAATATTTAGCAACAAGAAGTGAAAAACTACTATCAACTCCTCCAGATAATGCCACTACAGATAAATGTTTGTTGTTTTTTTCTTTTAAATTTTTTATAAAGTTTTCATCTAAATATTTTTCTAAATTAAAGGTGTAAATATTATTTATTTTATATTTTAAGGTATTTTTAAGATTTATTAATGGAATTCTTACGGGGTTATTATCATCTAGGGAATCTATTACACTTTCTATTCTTTCATATGACAATTTTAACCTGTATTCTTTTTGAATAAAATCAGTATAACTTTCAACGTGTATACTGTTTAAATTTAAATCTTCTTTTAACCTTCCAACAACCCATCCTCCTTTTCCAATAATAGAAGATTTATCGGGTCTATCTGTTGTTATAATGGTTAATTCATTTAAATCTTCATTAAAATTCAATTCTTTAATGTTAATTTCCATTTCATCATGGCCAATTTCCTTTCTGATTCTTTTAACATTATTTTTAATTTTATCTTTATCTATTCCCATTTTATGCCTTTTAGAATTTTTATTTTAAATATAAATATTTACTTAGAATTCAACAATTAATATTAAATTTAATCTAATTAATTTATATTATAATATTTTTTTTAAATTTTACTTATTTTCTTTTTATAATTTTCATTTTTAAAATAATACAAATTTTTCTATATTTTCATCTATTGTTTAAAATAATATTTTTCATATATTTAATTAAAAATATTTTAAATCCATTAAATTTACTTTTATTATTAAATATGTCTTGAAAATTATTATTTTTTATTTTAGAATAATCCCTAAAATTTTTTTTTTAATATATTATAACTTGTCAATTTTTAATAAAGATAATATTTATATATAAGTGAGTACATATATTTTATTACTAAATATAATTATTATTAAATAATTATTAGATATACGAATTTTTTTTAATAATGGTATGTAAAAATGTCAAGATTATTAGGTCTATTAAATGATGATAATGATAGTAACGTTGACCGTTACGGTTCTAGATTTGTAGAAGATAATATTAAATTAGGTGTAAGTTATAAAAGGTTTTCTAAAGAACCTATTGTAGGTAAAAATCCTTTAATAAGATCTAATACAGTTATCTATAATGATGTTGTAATTGGTGATGATTTCCGAACAGGACATAATGTTCTAGTTAGAGAAAATACAACCATCGGTGATGATGTATTAATTGGAACTAATACTGTCATTGAAGGTAATTGTGTTTTAGGGGATAATATTAGTATTCAGTCTAATGTCTATATTCCTTCTAATAGTATTATAGAAGATAATGTATTTATTGGTCCATGTACTTGTTTTACAAATGATAGATATCCTGTTAGAGTTGATTATGATCTTAAAGGACCTCAAATCCGAAGAGGTGCTTCTATTGGTGGAAACTCTACATTCTTATCTAATTTAGAAATAGGTGAAGGTGCTATTGTAGCTGCAGGTGCTGTTGTTACTAGGAGTGTCCCTCCTTATTATTTAGCTATTGGAACTCCTGCTAAGATTAAACCACTTCCAGCTTCACTTAGAGTTCCAAATATGATTTAATTTTTAAATAAATCAGTTATTTTTTTTATTAAATAGTATTATTTATTAATTATTTTAATCTTCTATTTTTGTATTAACTTTATTTTTTATTATTTATTTTTAAATGATTATGTATAGAATAACTTTCCTATTTTTCTTATTTTTTATATATATTTATTCTATTGTTAGTGTATCATATTTTAAGTTATTTTAAAATATTTTAAGATTATATTACCTATAAAAATTAATTTAAGAAAACTTTTAAATATTATAATATAAATATTATATATAATATTGAATTTTTATTATGATTATTTTTTATCATTTTATTATTTAATAGGAGAATATTATTATGATTGTAAAAGATTGGTGTTCTTATTGTGGTGAGTGTGCAGGAGTTTGTCCTAGAAATTTAATCACAGTTAAAGAGTATTCATTAGAGTTTAAAGATGACGAATGTAAAGATTGTAGTACATGTATTCTTGCATGTCCAATTAGTGCATTAGAAAAGGAATAGGGATATTATGATTGAAACAGATGTATTAGTAGTAGGAGCAGGTCCTGCAGGGTCTACAGCTGCAAAACATGCAGCTTTAGGTGGAGCAAAAGTAATTTTAGTAGATAAAAAATCTGAAATTGGATCACCTAAAAGATGTGCTGAAGGTGTTTCTAAAAAAGGTCTTAAAAAATTAGGTATTGAACCTAATCCACGATTTATTGCAAAAGAATTAGATGGTGTTAGATTAGTTTCTCCTAATGGAACAGATGTATGGATGACTTCTGAAGAAATTGAGCTTCCAGAAGCAGGTTATATTTTAGAGAGAAAAGTTTTTGATAAATTTATGGCTATGGATGCTGCAAGAGCTGGTGCTGAGATAAAAGTTAAAACATTAGTTACTGATGTAATAAAATCTGAAGAAGGTTACATAGTAACTTGTGAGTCTATGGGTAAAGAATTTGATATTAAGTGTAAAATTCTTATTGCAGCAGATGGTCCTGAATCTCATGTTGGAAGATGGGCTGGCTTAAAAACTTCTCAAAAAGCAGTTCATATGGAATCAGGTATTCAATATGAAATGTGTAATTTACATTTTGAAAGAGATGGTGTAATTGAATTTTACTTTGGAAGTTGTGCTCCAGGGGGATATGTTTGGGTATTCCCTAAAGGTGATGATATAGCAAATGTTGGTTTAGCTGTAATTGCACCTAAAGCTGATAAACCTGCTATTGAATATTTAGATGACTTTGTTTCCAAAAGTCCTATAACTAAAGATGGACAGGCTGTTGAAATAAATGTAGGTGGAGACCCAGTCGGAGGTATGCCTAAAAAGATTTATGATGACCATATAATGGTTGTAGGTGATGCAGCAGGGCAAGTTAATCCTTTAACTGGTGGAGGTATTATTAGTGGAATGACTGGTGGAATGTATGCTGGTCAAGTAGCTGCTGAAGCTATTAAAGATGGAAATTATTCTAGTAAATATCTTAAAAAATATGACACTTTAGTTAGGGATGATATTGGACATGAAATTAAAAAATACAGTATTGTCCAAGAATACTTACTTACATTAAATGATGAGGAATTAGATGAAATTGCTGCTGAATTCCAAAATGTTAATTTCTCCAAAGTTTCTACAACTCAACTTATTAAAAATTTAATTAAAATTTCTCCAAAAGCTGCTTTAAAATTAGGTAAAATTTTCTTATAGATATTAAACATGTCTATAAACAATTTTTTATAAATTTTAATTTAATTGAAATATGTTTAATTAATGAAAATTATGTGGTATTATGATTTTAATTACTGGTGGAGCAGGATATATTGGTTCTCATGTTAATAAATTATTAAATCAGTCTGGTTATGAAACTGTTGTTTTAGATAATCTTTCTTATGGTTATAAAGATTTTGTTAAATGGGGAGAATTTGTTGAAGGTAATATATCTGATGAGGATATATTAGATTATATATTTGAGACATATAATATTGAAGCTGTAATGGATTTTGCAGCTTTTATATCTGTAGGTGAATCTATAGATTATCCTGAAATGTATATGAAAAATAATTTTGAAGATACCCTTATTTTAATTAAACATATGAAAAAACATAATGTTAGAAAATTTATTTTTTCTTCAACAGCAGCTGTATATGGAATTCCTAATGAAGTTCCAATAAAAGAGAATCACCAACTTAAACCTATTAATCCATATGGTGAATCTAAATTAAAAGTAGAACAAACTTTATCAAATGATGATGATATTGATTATGTCATATTTAGATATTTTAATGCTTCAGGAGATGATCCAGATTGTGAAATAGGTGAATTACATATTCCTGAAACACACTTAATTCCACTGGTTCTAGATACTGCTCTTGGGCTTAGAGATAGCATATCTATATTTGGTAATGATTATAATACTCCTGATGGAACATGTATTCGAGATTATATTCATGTTAATGACATTGCTAGTGCTCATTTAATGGGTTTAGAATATTTATTAAATGATGGAGAAAGTGATATTTTTAATATAGGTAATGGAAAAGGATTTTCTGTTAAAGAAGTTATTGATGTATGTAAAAAAGTAACAGGTAAAGATTTTAAAGTCAATATTGAATCTAGACGTCCAGGTGATCCAGATATACTAATTGCAGATAGTACGAAATTAGAAAAGAAACTTAAATGGAAAGCTAAATATTATAATTTAGAAAGTATTATAGAAACAGCATGGATTTGGAGTCAAAAAATTAATGAAGATAAAATTTAACTAATTATAAAAAGTAAATAGGTTAATTTTCATTTTTTATTTTTTTTTCTTTAATTTAACATAAGTTTATAATTTAATCTATCCTTTTATATAATTTTTTAAATATAAATATTAATTGATTACTTTCTTTATATTATATTTATTTAAGTTAAACTTAATTTTTTTAAATAAATTTATACTATTAGTAGAAGGAAGAAATTTATCATTTATAAGCTATAAATTTTTAAAATCAAGAAGGTATTTTTTTCATGTTTGAGGATAAAAAAGGCCGTAAAAGTAGAAAAAATCTACATCCATTGAATGGAGATTCATCTAATGCAAAATCTTATAAAAATCATGAAAATATTCTCGATGAATATGAGGATTATTATTCTTATTTAGATGATAATCCTAATAATCAATATTATGAAACAACTTCTGATGATTTTAAATATGATTATCCTGAATCAAATGAAAAAACTGATAATGATTCTACAGAAAATATTACAAAAAATAAAGAAGACGATTCAGATAAAAACAAAAATCATATAATACCTAAAAAAACACTTAAAAATGAAGAAATTCTTAGAAAAAACATAGTTTTTACACAAGATACAGTAGATAATGTAATTAGTATTCTTGAGGAAGAGGATAAAAAAACCAGATCCATAGATCCTAATATATCTAATACAACAATTTATAAACAAACACCTAAAAAACCTAGTTCTAATTATCTAAATAATAAAACTAAAGATAAAGACAATTCTTCTAAAATAGATCTTATAGATTTTGATTTTGATAATGATTCTTCTCAATCCAATACTACAGCAGGTGTCATTGACTTAAGAATTATTGTAAATAATTCTAAAAATGCAGAATGTTTAAATAAAGCTACCGAAAATATTCAACTTAATGATTATAATATTGTAGTTTCAGCAATTATACAAACTTTTGATTTAGAAACAGCTAAAAGTACAACTGACGGTGCTGATATAATATTTATAGCTAATGAAGCAGATAAGGATGGACAATTATTATATTATCAACTTTATGACCATCTTAAAACTGAGGGTAATTATATTGATTTTTTACAAATACCTTCTGCTAAAACTGAAAATGATCTTATTAAAGAATTAAATTATAATATTCGTAAATTAATTGTTAATATAGGATTAAATTCAATTTTTAACTGCACTGATTTTAATAAACTTAAAGGTAAGATTAAAAAATTAGAACAAGCTTATGTTGAATTTTTAAATGAAAATGCTACTTTGGATAAGGATAATTCAAATTTGCAAAAAAAGATTAATGAATTAAATGAGGATATCACCAATTATCAATCAGAAATTAATGATTTAAAAAATGCTAATGATGATTTAAAAAATGCTAATAATGATTTAAACGAAGAGTTTGAAGAGTATAAATCCACTTCTTCTAATATCCCTAATAATGGAGGTATTATGACATTTCCATTAAAAGATTTATGGTATGAAATTTTCGATGAAGAAATGAAAGTAGATATGATTATATTAGCAACTAATAAAATAAAACCTAAAGGCATTATTGTAGGTCAAGGTTTAATTGGAGCAAAAGATTTAAATCATGCAGTTGATTGGTTAAAAATTGTTAGAACTGCTATTATATATGCTGAACAAACTAAAAATAATTCTAAAAATAAAAATGTTCATGATAAAAATGATTTAGATAAATATTATTCTGATAAAATTGCTTCTGATAATAATGAATCTGATAAAAAGGATTTAGATAATATTGATACTAAAAAATGAAAAAGTCTTTTTATTGTATATGAGATAATTTTTATTCTAGATTAATATTTTTTTCGAAAGTATAGATAAGCTTAGCAAAATTAGTTTTTAAATTTTTATTTTTAATAGTATTTTTAATCTATTATATTCTCTAATTTTATTAGATTTTTTAATTTAACTTTTTTTATATTAATTTATCAATTACAATTATATTTTAAATATTTAAATCTTTTTTATCTTATAATATCTCTTTGTTTTTTGTTAGTCCATTTTTTATTTTTTTTATATAATTTACCCTCTGAAAATAAGATTTTGTTTATACATCAAAATGTATATATTATAAAATTTATAAAAAATAAAATATAATTTTAATATAATATACAATTATAAGTTTTTTTCATGAGGAATACAATGAAGGATAAATGTGGTATTGTAGGTATATACTCTAAAAATCATGATAAAGATATTTCAGCATCAATTTATTATGCTTTATATGCTTTACAACATAGAGGACAAGAATCTGCAGGTATTGCAACCCATAATATTAATAAAGGTATAAATTATTATTGTGGTATGGGTTTAGTAGCTGATGTTTTTAAAAATAATGAACTTAAAGAATTAAGTGGAGATATTGGAATTGGTCATGTAAGATATTCAACTACAGGTCAATCTCGCATTGAAAATTCACAACCTTTTGTAACTGAATTTGAAGGTGGATATATGGCTATGGCACATAATGGTGACATAGTTAATTCTAAACATTTAAGGAAACATCTTGAAGAGAAGGGTTATGAATTTGATTCTGATACAGATAGTGAAGTTTTATGTTATCTTATTAAAGAGGAATATAGGAAAAATGAGGATATTATTAAAACTTTAGAAAAAATTTCAAAAATGATTATTGGTTCTTATTCTATTGTTATCTTGATTAATGATGAGTTATATGCTATTCGTGATCCGAAAGCTATGAAGCCTTTAGCTATTGCTAAAAAAGATGATATGTATATTATTGCAAGTGAATCTGTAGCATTTGATGTTATTACTGCAGATTTTATTAGAGATTTTAAACCCGGTGAGATAATATCGATTGTTGATGGGGAACTTACAAGCCATCTTCTAGAAATTACATGTAAGTGTAAAAATGCAAGGTGTATGTTTGAATATGTTTACTTTGCAAGGCCTGATAGTATTATTGATGAGAAATCTGTTTTTGATGTAAGATTACAAATGGGTAAAAAATTATATGAAGAATTTCCATTTGAAGCTGACTTAATTGTACCTGTACCAGATTCTTCTATTCCCTGTGCTTTAGGTTATTCACGTGCAAGTGGAATACCATATGGTGAAGCTTTAATAAAAAATAGGTATGTTGGAAGAACATTTATAATGCCTTCTCAGGAAGAGAGGGAATTAGCAGTTAAACTTAAATTAAACCCTCTTAAAGAGGGAATTAAAGGTAAGGACATTGTACTTATTGATGATAGTATTGTTCGAGGAACTACGTCAGCAGAGTTAATTAATATTTTAAAAGATGCGGGGGCTTGTAAAATATATTTACTTATAGGTTGTCCTCCAGTTATTGCCCCATGTTTCTATGGTGTAGCGATGGCATCAAAAAAGGAATTAATTGCTGCAAATTATACAGTTGAAGAGATTAGGGAAAAATTAAGTGCTGACGCTTTAGGTTATATTAGTATTAATTCTCTTATTGAATCTATTGGAATGGATGAAGATGAACTTTGTCTTGGTTGTGTTAATGAGAATTATCCAACTGAAATTCCAGATGATTTGGAAGCGGAATCTTATTATGATTTCTTAATTCAAAATTTGTCAAAAGATGATTAATAGATTATATTTTTTATACTATTTTTTTTTTATTCGACTTTTTATTATTTACAATATTATATTTTATAAGCCAATTTTATCAATAATTTATATTTTTTTAAAGAAAATTAATTGTGATTTCATGGTAGAACTACTTTCACCTGCTGGAGACTTTACATCACTTAGTGCCGTTGTTAAAAATGGTGCAGACGCAGTTTATATTGGGCTTGAAGGTGTTAATATGCGTATTAATGCCTCTAACTTTCAAATAAATAATATTAAACAGGTCTCTAAAATCTGTCAAGATTATGGTTCTAAATTATATGTTTGTACAAATACTATACTGAAAGATAAGGATATACTTAGTTTATCTAAACAGATTCCACTCCTTGCAGAATATGATGTAGATGGTATTATATTATCAGATATTGCTCTTATAGAAAACTGTACAGATTGTGGCCTAGAAGCACATATTAGTGTTCAGGAAAATATTACTAATACAAAATCTCTACGGGTTTTAAAAAAATTACATGCAAAAAGGGCGATTTTATCAAGGGAATTATCAATTAATGAGATTAAAAATATTGCTTCTAAGTCTCCTATTGAAACTGAAATATTTATACATGGTGCAATGTGTATGGCTATATCAGGTAGATGTTTTTTAAGTTATGGTTTATATGGACGTAGTGCGAACTGTGGAGACTGTCTTCAACCATGTAGGAAAAATTGGAAATTAAGTTTTGATTATGATAAAAATGATAAAGTAATTAACAGTAGTGATTTAAAAACTGAAGAGGAATCATTTTATATATCTGAAGCTTATGATAATTCTTATAGAACAACATTCTTCTCACCAAAAGATATGGCAATGATTGAATATATGCCTGAATTAATAGATACTGGTGTAGATGCATTTAAAATAGAAGGCCGTGCTAGATCAGCAGATTATGCTGCAGCTGCAACAAGTGTATATCGTGAAGCTATTGATTTATATCAAAAAGATAAAGATAATTATCAATATAATCCTAATTGGATGAGACGACTTAATGAAGTATTTAATAGAGGATTTGATACAGGTTTTTATTTTAATACTCCCTATGAAATTAATGAAAATAATAAATCTAAATATATTAAAAAAGATATAGGTAAAGTAATTAATTATTATAATAAGGTTGAAGTAGCAGAAATAAAAATTTGGGATAATTTAAGAATTGGTGATGAGCTAATGATTCAAGGGCCAACAACTGGTTCTGTTAGACATGTCATAGATTCAATGGAAATAAATAATAATAAGACAGATTTTGTTCATAAAGGTCAAAATGTTGGTGTCAGAATACCTTATAAATTACGTAAAAATGATTTTGTATATAAATTAACTAAAAGAGTTGAAGGTAATTAATATGAATGAAAAAAGAATAGCTATTTACGGAAAAGGAGGAATTGGTAAGTCTACAACTGTAGCTAATTTATCTGCTGCTTTAAGTAATAAAGGTTTAAAAGTTATGGTTATTGGTTGTGATCCTAAGGCAGATACTACAAGAACATTATATGGTCAAAGATTACCTACCATCATAAACACTATAAAAGAGAATAAAAATCCTTCTATTGATGATATTGTTTTTAAGGGATATAATGATATTTTATGTACAGAAAGTGGTGGTCCAGAACCTGGTGTAGGTTGTGCAGGCCGTGGTGTAATTGTTGCCATGAAAAGTCTTGAAAAATTAAATGTTTTCAGTGATGATTTGGATGTAAGGTTTTATGATGTATTAGGTGATGTTGTATGTGGTGGTTTTTCTGTACCTCTTAGAAAAGAATATGCTGATGATGTTTATATTGTATCATCAGGTGAATATATGTCACTTTATGCTGCTAATAATATTTCCAGAGGAATTAAAAAATTGAAAGGTCGTTTAGGAGGCATAATCTTAAATAAACGTAATGTGTTTAATGAAGAGGAGATTGTTTCAAGTTTTGCAGAGAAAATTGGTACTAAAGTTGTAGGTGTTATTGAAAGAAGTAATCTTATACAAGATGCTGAGCTTGATGCAAAAACTGTTGTTGAAAAGTATCCTGAATCTGATGAGGCAGAATTATATTCTGTACTTGCAGAGAATATTTTAAACAATGACGAATATTCTACACCTCAACCAATTGATGATGATAAATTTGAAGAATTTTTCAAATCTTTTTCTAGTTAATTTCCTTAAAGTCCTCGAGATTATAATGGTCTAAATTTAAATTTTCATATCCCTTGATACTAGATTGTTTTGCTTCATTAATATTTTTAAAATAATAAAGATGACTTATACAATTACAGTCACTTGAACCAAAACTATCTATGTGATTATCTGCTTGATTATTTATATATTGTGATAATTTACACTCAATATTTTTACTGGATATGGTAAATATTACATCAACTATTTTACTATTTTTATCTTTAAGTAGGTAATCTATATGCCAATGTAATTTTTTATCATCTTTTAAGTGTCTTTTTATACGAGATACTAAAGAGTTCATTGCAGAACCAACATAAATATAGTATCCTTTCCTAAATTCAATCTTACCTAAAGCACCAATTTTTATAGTGGATTTTTCTTTTTGTTCTATAATTAGGCAGTATGTTCCTTTCATATTAATCTCTTCATTTTTTCTATTTTTTATTTATTGGATAATTATTATTTAGTTTAAGCTTTTCTTAATTAATTGAATTGTATATTTATCTTTTATTTTTATTTAATTTTAATTTTAATTTTTTAATTTTATAAGTTTAAATATTAAATTTGCTAATATATTTTATTAACAATTATTTGGATACTTATTATGATTTTTAAAATAAAAGCTAAAGGGCATGAAAATATTACTGCTCATCATCGTTCAACTTTTGAAATTACTAAGGATAATACTTTAACTAAAGCAGGGGATTGTATTATTGGTTTAGAAATTGATAAAACTATGGTTGATTTTCCAGAGGATTTTAAAGAAAAAATTAGAAATGATAATACTATAATTACTGTTCGACTTAAAACTGAGAATGGTTATGATGAAATTCATGGACAAGGAGATCATAGATTGGCTTTAGATCATTTAACTGATATTGTTATAAGAAAAAGTAATTTCATTTGTGGTAGAACATTAATGATTCATGCTGATAAGGCGGCAGTTGATTTAAATAAAGATTTAATTAATGATTTAGCTAATCTTAAAGATTTGGATATTGAAATAATATTAAATTAGGATTTTATTATTTTTATCTTTTTTCAATATCTTTCAATTTTTAAAATTTTATAATAACTTTTTTATTTATTATTTAAGTGATTATATCATTTTTAATTTTATTTTTTTCAATTTAGCTATTTTTTCTCTTAAAATATAAGAATATAGATACATTTATATACTATTATTTTAATATATTTATATACTGTAATTTTGTTTAATTAAATTGCGGGGATGGTCGAGTGGTCAAAGGCGCTAGGTTGAGGGCCTAGTGGGTTAGTCCCTTCGCGGGTTCAAGTCCCGTTCCCCGCACTAAAATATATGATAGTGCTTTTTTTTAAGTTTTAACAATATTTTATCTTTTCATATTTAAGAATAGTTAATTATTTGTTCTTCCTTTATCTTTTTTTATTATAATGATGTTGGCTAAAATTATATTTTTTAATCATTCATTATTTATTTTTAAAATAATGGATTTCATGGAAATTTTAGAAATAAGTTTTAGAGTTTTGGGGAAGACTCATGTTTATAATATATTTTAAAAAAATGCATAGTGTTATAATAAATAAAAGAAAGAACCCATTTTCATAAATACTAATGGGTTGTTATTTTTTATGTTTTTTCTAATTTAATTTTTAAATTTCGTTTATATTATCCATATTAAATGTTTTAACAACATCTTTATTTTTGTATTTTTTATCAAAATTCATGAATAAATATTTTAAGAAGAAATAATATACAAATGCAAATATCACTTCAGAAAGTGTTATTCCAATTAAAACACAAATTCCATGAGATAATAGATTATATAATAGAATTATGAGACCTAATTGAATACTAATTTTTATTGCTGTAAATACAAGTGAGTACATACTTTTTCCAAATCCATCTAACATTTTTGATGATATTGTTGCAATAGAAATTGATAGCATTATAAATATTCCAAATATTACAATATAATTTATTTCTGTTGCTCTTCCACTAATGGAAAAAAAGTTGTATGCTTGTTCACGTAAAATTATGAATAGTATCATTACTACAACGGTGGTTATAACTGAAACTTTAAGTGTGTATCTATACATTTCATATAATTTTTTAAAGTTATGTGCACCGAATAAATGTCCTGTAACACTCATTAATGCGCTACCATAACCTTTAGTTGGTGCGCTTAATAATGTTCTAAGTTTATTTGATACAGAATAAAGTATGGGTCCAATTTCGCCCATTGTTACTATTAATATACCATTAATAAATGATGATGAAAAAGCCCATAATCCACTATCTAAGAAATTAGGAATAGCCACTTTGAAAATTTCCTTAATTATATATCCTCTAAATTTAAAGTATTTTTTAGATAAAGGTACTTTGGTTCTTCCAGATAAATATAAATATAAAAAGGTTACAAATGGGATGACTCCAGATAAAACAGTAGTATATGATGCGCCTTTAACCCCTAAATTAAAAGTAAATATAAGAATAGGATCTAATATTATATTTAAAACATTTGATGTTATCATTAATACGGTTGGAATTTTTGAATTTCCTTCTGCTTGAAATGTTTCAGCAAATACATTACTTATAATGAATAAATATGCAAATGTTATAATTGGAATTAAATAATCCCAAACTAAAAGATACGATTCAGATTGGTCAACATCATATAATATGCCTTGGGCAAATATAGTAGAAATTACAATAAGAACCCATACTATAGTAGAAAAAATCAATCCATGAATTAATGCATTATATGCACTATCATAATCACCAGCTCCCATAAAACGAGACATTATGGAATTTGTTCCCATACCAATAGAATCACCAAAAGCAAATATGAGTGAAACAAAAGGTATTGAAACTCCAACTGCAAAACTGGCATGAATATTTATTTGTGATATCCATGCCATATCTACAATACCATAAAAAACATTAAAAATACAAAAACCAATTATAGGTATACTTAAATGCCAAAATGTCTTTTTAGGTTCTGAAATTAAATCCACTTTTTCTTTCATAATTATATTATAAGTTATTATCTATAATATATAATTATTTGTATTATTTTGCTAATCTTGAAATAATTATCTTATTGTATTTAAGTTAAATATATTAATGAAAATACTAAAAATTATGATTTTATTCAAATTTTTTCACAAAGTTTTAATATTTTTCTTATAAAATTTTGTCTAAATCAAATAGCTTATACAAAGTCAACATTATTTTAAAATTTTATAATATAAAAAATACTAAAATTATTTAAATTATTAAAGGTAATATTTTATTAATAGAAATTTTTCAAATTTATTAAAATTATATTGGGTGTTATTATGAAAGCGGTAATTCCAGCAGCAGGTTTCGGAACTAGATTTTTACCTGCTACTAAAGCACAACCAAAAGAGATGTTACCAGTATTTGATAAACCTACTATTCAATATGTTATTGAAGAAGCTGTAGCTTCTGGTATTGATGATATTTTAATTGTCACTGGTAAAAATAAAAGATCTATTGAAGATCATTTTGATAAATCTTTTGAACTTGAATACACTTTAAGAGAAAGTGGTAAAAAGGATGTATTAAAACAAATTCAAGAAATCACTGATTTAGCAGATATTTGTTATGTTCGTCAAAAAGAACAAAAAGGTCTTGGAGATGCTATTTATTGTGCTAAAAAGCATATTGGAGAAGAACCTTTTGCAGTTATGTTAGGAGATACAATTACTAAAGGTAAAATTCCTTGTACTAAACAATTAATTAATGTTAACCAAAAATATAATTCTTCGGCTATTGCTGTTGAGGAGGTCCCTAATGAGAAGGTGGAAAGGTATGGTATTATTAAAGGAAGACCTGTTGAAGATTGTGTTTATAAAATTGATGAACTTGTTGAAAAACCATCACTTAAAGAAGCACCTTCTAATCTTGCAATTATGGGAAGATATGTTTTAACTCCTGATATTTTTGATTGTATAGAAGAAACAGAACCTGGTAAAGCTGGAGAAATACAACTAACAGATGCTTTAAGTAAATTAAATGTTATATACGGTTCAATATTTGATGGTAAAACATTTGATATTGGTAATCGTTTAGAATGGCTTATGACATCTATTGAATTTGCATTAGATGATGAAAAATCTCATTATCAGATTTTAGATTTTATAAAAACCAAAATTTAATTATTAATCTTTTTTACATTTTTTTATTAAACAATCAATTTTATATTTTTCAGTCAAAAAAATTTTTTTATATATAATAGGATGTGTATTTTATGGAAACTCAAAGAATTTTAGTAACAGGCGGAGCAGGTTTTATAGGAACCAATCTTGTAAATGAACTTAGATCTCGAGGTCATGAAGTTTTATCTGTAGATTTATTACATCATGAAGATGAGGCAGATTTATATGCAGAGGAATATTCTGATTATGTAAGGGGGGATGTAAGAAATTATCGTCAAATCGAAAGAATATTTGAGGATAATGATAAATTTGATTATGTTTACCATCTTGCAGCAGAATATGGTCGTTGGAATGGTGAAGCATACTATGAAAACTTATGGGAGACTAATGTTATTGGTCTTAAAAATATGATTAGACTTCAGGAAAAGTTAAAATTTAGAATGATTTCATTTTCTAGCTGTGAAGTTTATGGTGATTATAAAGGTATAATTACTGAAGATTTAATGGAAACACATCCAATTAATGAAACTTATCAGATGAATGATTATGCTATTAGTAAATGGGCTGGAGAATTAATGTGTATGAATTCAGCTGAAATGTTTGGAACCGAAACTGTCAGGGTAAGACCTTTAAATTGTTATGGTCCTCATGAAGCATATTCTCCATATAAAGGATTTATACCTATTTTTATCTATAAAGCATTACATGACCAACCATACTCTGTACACATGGGTCATAAAAGAATTATTGATTATGTTGAAGATACTGCAAATACTTTTGCAAATATTGTAGATAATTTTATTCCAGGAGAAGCATATAATGTAGGTAGTAAACCAGAATGGGAAAAAGAAATTAAAGACTATTCTGATATTGTTCTTAAAGCATGTGGAAAAGATGATTCTCTTGTACAATATACTCCTCCTGAACCATTTACAACTAAAGTTAAAACAGTTGACTGTTCTAAAGCTATTCGTGATTTAAAACATGATCCGAAAGTTTCACCTGAAGAAGGTATAAAAAGAACTGTAGAATGGATGAAAGAATATTATAGGATTGAATAATTTTTATTATCAGACATTGAATATTTATTTTAATTTTTTTTTTATTATTCATTCTCAAATGGTGTTTTAATGGTTAACATAATTGCTTTAATACCTGCTTATGATGAGGAAGTTGCAATAGGTTCTGTAATTCTTAGAACATTACAGTATGTTGATGATGTATTGATTGTTGATGATGGAAGTAGTGATGCTACCAGTCAAGTTGCTAAATTAGCTGGTGCAAAAGTAATTACACATCCTACAAACCTTGGTAAAGGTGAAGGTTTAAAATCTGGTTTTCACTATATTGGTGATAATTATGACATTATCCTTACTATTGATGGTGATGGTCAGCATAATCCTGACGAAATTCCTAAATTACTTAAACCTATTCTTGATGGAGAATCAGATTTAGTAAATGGTAGTAGATATATGAATGGTCCTGAAGAAAATACTCCTGCATATAGGCGGGTTGGCCAACAGGTTTTAGATAAAGCAACTAATATTTCTGCAGGCATTAGTATTACTGATTCACAAAGTGGTTTTAGGGCATTTGCATCTAAAATAACACCTTGTTTTAGATTTAAAGATACAGGTTTTGGTATTGAAAGTGAAATGTTAGTTGATGCTGCTGAAAATGGTTTTAGAATTAGTGAAGTTCCAATTACTGTTCGATATGATGTAGATGGTTCTACAAAAAATCCTGTAACTCATGGTGTAGGTGTATTATTAACAATTTTAAAAGATAAAGTTATTAGAACTGTTAAAAAATAATTTAATATTTTTTTAATTTTATCTTTTTTTATATATTTTTAAGTAACTTTTTTTATATCTAAAATTTTTTAAAGATAATAAAAGCTTAAATAATTAATCGAATAAGAGATTAAATTTATTTAGTCATCAAATCCATTATTGTAAATGGTTCTCCTTCTTCTTTTTCTTGCGAAGTTTTAGCACCTGGCATTCCAGGTATACCATTTTTTATTAAATCCTGTTTCTGGCGATCTTTCATATTTTGGAATATTAATTTATATGCCTCACATTGGGGGTCTACTGCTTTTGGACTTTGTGCTGCTACTATTCCATTATATGGACAACCACCATTACAGTGTTTTATGAATCTACATCTTTTACAGTCTTCTTTTACATAGTCATTAAATTCATGTAATAGTTTATATGCATTAGATGATTCTAAATCTTCTACTGTAGGTTTGTCTTTTACATTCCCCATAATATATTCATCCATTCCTACAAATCTGTAACATGGGTATATGTTACCATCATGACCTACTGCTAATGTGTCTCCTACACAGTCATTAAATGCACATAAGGTTCCTCTTCTTATAAAGCTACTTTTTGCCATATGGTCAAAATCCATTATTTGGAATTTATCTAAATCATATAGATATTTATCTAAAAGTTCTACCATTAATTTTCCATAATCTTCCTGATTTAATGCCCATGGGTCTGCATTTTCTCCTCTTAGTGATGGTAGTGCAGAATGAATTTTAACAGTTGCTTTTAAGTCTTTAAAGTAGTCATATATTTCACTAGCATAATCTTTTGAGTATGATGTAAATGTACAAACATAACTTACATATAATCCTTTATCTTCTGCAAGGTGAACACTTCTCATAGTTTTATCATAGTAACCTTCACCTCTTTGATAATCGGTAATTTCTTTAGGTCCATCTATACTAGTTGATAAAATTACATTGTTTTCTACTAGAAGGTCAGCTATTTCATCATCAAGTAGCCATAAATTAGATTGCATTGAGTAACCACTATGATTTGGAAGGGTGTTTAATATTTTAAATGCATCTTTATAATAATCATATCCTGGAAGTAGAGGTTCACCACCATGAAATGTAAAGTGTACCTCATCATCACATCTAAAACATTCTAACCATTCTTTAATATTTTCAACTATACTTATATCCATAATTTCTGCTTGTTTATCTGAGCCCCAACAGTATTTACACATACCAGGACATCTTAATGTTGGAATTATCATTATATGAAATGGCATTTTATCACACAAAACTTTTAATAAATGATTATTATAATTATCATATTTTCTTTTAATATATCTATATCTTTATTTTATAAAATTTATTCTCTAATTTAATTATTATTATCTTAAAGAATTAGAATAATATATTTTTTATTATTATTTCATAAAATCTACATGTTCTCATTTTTTTGGTATACTTTATTAATAGATACTCATTTAAGTGAGTGGTAGTTTATTAATGGTACTCATAAAAGTATGATACTTAATATAATAGAACACATTTAAGTGAGTGAGTTAAGCATGTACTTTCAAAAAGAAATTTAATAATTATACTTAAATATATATACATTTAAAATAAACTAGAATAATTAAGTAGATAATGGATAAAAACAGTTAATGGATACAAATAATAATTTTATTTAAATAAAATGAGTATAAAATTATTAAAAAATTAAAACTTAAAATTTAATAAATTTTTTTATTTAATTCTTTAACATACTTGCTTTTTGGATCTTCTGAATGGTCTTCTGCACCTTCAAATTCATATCCACATTCACTACATTTAAAATAAGCAGTTTCAGCATGTGCACTTTGTGTGTCTATAAATTTACGGCGTACAGTTTTATCTGTAGATCCACAGTTAGGACATTCTTTAATTATATCTTCTACTTTCATATTCTCACCAATAAATTTTATTGTAATTATTTTAATATTATTCTTTTTAACTTATAAATTTATATAATTTTATTAGAAAATGTGTAGATTTTATTGTAGATAATACGCAGCTGTTTAAGTTTAATAAAGCAGACCTTATTTATTTATATAATTCTCCATTCCTCTGCAGGATTATATCTGGTGTAGGATGTACAATAGATAAGATACTTAAAGTGTCAATGATTTATAAACAGGTGATTGGTGCAATAACTTCAAGAAAATACTTTAATTTTAAACAAGATTAATTAGTATATTTAAATCATAACTTAATTGATAATAGTTTTTGTCCTTATGAACTTATTTAAAATTACAAATATAGCAAAAAATAAATAATGTTAAGTTTTTAAAAAAATTTAATAATTATTCTAGATTATATTTTAATACTTTACCTATAAACCCACAGAAATGCTTAATAACATGCAAAATGGTATTGTAAAAAAATGTCCAATATTAAAAAACTGCTTATAAAACCAATAATTGCACCGTAAGTATAGCATATGAAGTTTCATTATTAGTAATAAAACCTGAAATAGCTCCACCAATAATCAAGCCCATTATATCTATAGATCCAATATCTGTTATAATCCAATTAAAATCATAATTACTGATACAATTACTCCTTTAACAATTGGTATTAATTCAACATTAATTGCAATATCTTCTGACATGGTTATCACCATTTATTTTATTATCTTATCAAGAAGTTCTTCATCTGGCATAGTATTATCACCAAATCTGTCATAAATGAGGGGAACTATTATAAAAATGACTTTATCATTATAAAAATATATTTCAATAAATTTTCCCAAAACATATAAAAAGAAGAAAGAAAAAAGTGATTTAATTAAAATAATTTAAAATTAAATTAATTAGTATGTGAATAATCTTAATTAAAAATTAGCACATAATTTTTTTAAAGAACCATTTAAACCTATAGATTTATATATTTATAATATAATATAATATACTGTAATTAATATAATTAATATAATATAATATAATAGGGATTAACTTATAATTATTTTTGATGTGGTTATCTATTGTTGATTTAAAAGTCTGATTTAGTACACATATCTCAAAAAAAATATATAAACATTAATAAAGAGTATAAAGATGAAAATTCTATTGAAGAGCATGAATAAAGGTAATATTACTAGTGTCGAATATTTAATTTATTAGTCTCTTATAAACCAGAATATTTAAACAATAATTTTAGGAGGAAAATTATGGAAATAAAATCTGCGAAAATTTTATTAATTAGCGATGATAAGGAAAAAATGTTTTTTAATAAAATTAAGAATATATTTAAAAATGACAAATCAATTAATTTAATTTATTCTAATTCTTCTACTCATAATTTAAATAATCATATGTTTTTTGATTTATCTATGATTTTTATTGATTACGAATTTTTAAATACTGATATAGAAGAATTATTATCATTTATTATATCTTATTTATCTTATAAACCTTTTGTTATTATATTTTCAAAAAAACAGCATAATCTATCATCTAAAAACATTTATGAAAATGCTCTTATATTTAGTAAACCTATAGATGAGAATTTTTATAATTCCACTAAAAATATGCTTGATATTTTAAGGTATAAACTGGAGATTAGTGATGTAACTTTATTACCAGGATTATTAGAACTTACTAATGTTTTAGAAGAAAAATTCGACAATAATGAAAATTTCTCCTTACTTTATATAGATATTGATAAATTTAAATCTTTTACTGATTATTATGGTTTAAAAAGGGCTACTGAACTTTTAATTCATTTATCACAAATTATTATTAATGTAATGAGCGAATATGTTGATTTTCTTAATAATATATATAATATTGGTGGAGATGATTTTGCTATAATTTTGGCTGATGACCATAATATTAAAGAACTGGGTGATAAAATAATTGAAAGGTTTGATGAAATTGTGCCTAAATATTATGATGATGAAGATTTAAGAAAAGGATATATTTCTGTGTTAAATAGAGAGGGTATTTATGAAGATTTTTCTTTAATATCTTTATCTATTATTTCTGTTACAAATAATTTTAATAAATATCATTCTATAATGGATATATATAATGAAATGAAGCAAATGAAATATAATGCTAAACAATTTGGAGGATCTATTTTATTGCAGACATGATTAGGAGTTTTATTTTATGAAAGATAAAAATATTTTAGTTATTGATGATAAAGGCGATGTAATTAAATTAATGTTAGATTTATTTAAAAATGATTCTCATATAAAAATCAAATCTATCAAATCTAATATTGAAGATTTAAAGAAAAATTTTACAATCCTTGATTATATGATTATAATAAATGAAGATGATTTAGATTGTGATTTAAATGATATTATCAATTTTTTAAATTATCATTTTTCACAAAAATTGCCTATTTTTATTATTTCTAGTGATGAGGGCACTGTTAAAAATCATAAATTTATGTCTTCAGTTTATAATTATATACTTAAACCTCTAGAAAAAGATGAATTTAAAAATACAATTAAATATATTATTAAGGTATGTGATTATAATAAAAATTGCAATCCATTTTCTAATATTCCTGGAAGATTTATTTTTAAAAATAAAGTTCAAAATGAAATAAAAAATGGAACAAATTTTAATGTTTTATACGTCGATTTGAATAATTTTAAAGAATTTAGTGAATATGTAGGTCTAAAAAAAACGAACGAAGTACTTGTTATGTTTAGTCAATTATTATTTAATATAACCAAAAAATATTTTAATACTAATGATGTTATAGGGCATGTTGATGGTGATGATTATGTATTATTATTAACCGATACTACTAAGACTGAAATTATATGTGATAAAATTATTAAAGAGTTTGATAAAAAAATCGTCGATTATTATTCAAATGAAGATTTAAAAAAGGGGTTTATTGAAGTTTTAAATAGATCAGGTCATCTAGAAAAAATCAATATTATGGGAATTTCAATTGTTATTATGAAATCATCAGATTTTTTAAACAAAACCCCTGATGATATTTACATTCAAATGATGAAACTTAAAAGAATCGCAAAAACAAAAAAATGCTCTACTATAATGTCTTAAAATATTATTAATAAATTAAGGAGGAAAAGTTATGAACAAAAATTATTTTTTAATATTAATTTTATGTTTAATGTTTTTATTGGTATCTACAGTATCTGCTAATCCATATGATGATTCAAATATTAATTCTACTTATGAAGATTATAATAATAAAATAAATGAAAATAAATTTATTAATAATGATTATGATACTTCTTCAAATGGGTATGTTAATGATACTTCTTCAAATTGGTATGTTAATGGAAGCCGAAATGAAGATGGTAATGGAACAATGGAAAATCCCTTTAATAATCTTGAAAGTTCATTGATACATTCAAATGATGGAGATACAATATATATTGCTTCTGGAACATATAAAGGCATTAAAAATCTTAATTTAACTATTAATAAAAGATTAAATTTTATTAATTATGGTGGTGAAGTAATTTTTGATGGTGAGCATAAATATACGATTTTTAATGTTACTACAAATTCATTGAATATTACGGGTTTAACATTTACCAATGCTTATTCTATAACAAATGGGGGATGTATTAATTTTGAAACAGGTTTAATAAATAGTAAAATTAATGCAAATTTCATTAATTGTTCAGCATTTTATGGGGGAGCAATATATTTCAATGGTGATGTTATTAATAATATTTTTATTGGTTCATTTATTAATAATACGGCATTAGGTCATGGTGGTGCTATTTATTTAAATTCTAAATTAAAAAATAACTTGTGGGATATCATTTGTAATGGAAATTTAGCTCATTTTGAAGGTGGAGCTATATACGTTGATGCTGATTCTATAAATAATACTTTCATTGGTCTTTTCACAAATAATACAGCGAATTCTGTTTCTGGTGGTGCAATTATTTTTAATAAAACTTCAAATAATGATATATTTAGTGGGAACTTTTATAATAATACTGCAACATATTATGGTGGTGCAATCAAGTTCTATGATGAAGTAAAATATTGTTTATTTTCAGGTAATTTTTCATATAATTTTGTTACTGCTGGATCTGATGCTGCATTATCTTTTGATTATAATTCTGTAGTTGAATATTGTAATTTTTCAGGTAATTTCATTCATAATCATCTAAATGAATTCCAAACAGGTGGAATAGGTTTTTTGGGTATTGCTAATAATAATATCATCGACGGTTATTTCCTTAATAATTCTGATGGTGCTATTTATTTTCAACTAAAATCTACTAATAATACAATTAATGCTACTTTTATAAATCATACCCCTAAACATGTAGGTGTTATTCATTTTGAGGATATTTCTATTAATAATATTATTGATTCTAAATTTATTAATAATAAAATATTAGAGCATGGAGCTGCTATTACATATTATGCAGGAGCTATAAATAATATTATAAAAGGGGAATTTATCAATAATACTGCAGAATATAATGGAGGGGCAATTGCTATTTATCAAGCTCAAGGTTATATTGAACCTGTTTATAACCTTACAATTTCCGGAATTTTTATCAATAATACTGCAAAACAAAAAGGAGGGGCAATATATATCAATTATGCTTACAATGTCTTATTTGATAATTGTACATTTGATAATAATTATGGATTGCAAGGAGGTGCAATATTTATTGATAAAAATGTTAATGCCACTATAATTAATTCAAGATTTACTAATAATAACAATGATGCTAAACTCAGTAAAAATGTTTTAGGTGGGGCTATTTTTCTAAACACTTCTAATATTAATATTGATTCATGTGATTTTGATAATAATCAAGCTTATTATGGAGGAGGAATTTTTTTCGAAGATAGTGGTACTGTAATCAATTCTAAATTTATTAATAATAAAAGAGCATTCGGAGGTTCTGGAATTTATTTTAAAAATGATGGAATTGTTATAAATTGTAATTTTACTAATCATACCAGTGAATTTGATGGTGCAGCTATATATTTCCAATCTAATGCAACTATAATAGATTCTATTTTCACTGAAAATTGTGTATCTTCTTATGGTGGTGCAGTATATGTTAAAGGTTTAGCTAATATTACAAATTCACAATTTATACTTAATAATGCTACTTGTGGTGGTGCAATCTACTTAGAAAACTTAGGATATATAGTCTCATGTATTTTTAATAGTAATTCTGCAAAAAATAATGCTGGAGGAGCAATTTTATCCAATAATATTATTACTATTAATAATTCTACATTTACTAATAACACAGCAATAAAAAAAGGAGGAGCAATTATAACTTATGGTGGTGGAATAATTAGAAATTCTATTTTTATAGATAATTCCGCTCATTCTGGAGGAGCTATATCTACTACTAATATGTTAAATATTTCACAAAATATATTTCAGGGTAATATTGCTATAGATGGAACAAATGATTTTAATTTAGAAAATAATTCTATATTAAAATATATAGTTGATCTTAATTTAATAGAAATTAAAGATATTAAATATGGAGATAATGTTAAAATTAATATTTCAGTATTTTGTGAAGGTAAACCATTAAATGAGGGTAAGGTGACTGTTAATATTAAAGGTTTAGAATATTCTGCAAAGGTATATAATGGAAAAGCAGTTATTTTAATCCCAAAATTAAATGTTGGAAATTATACTGTTAATGTGAATTTTAATGGAGGAATAAATTATACCCAAGCATTTTTACCTGTAACTTTTTCTGTTTTAAAACAGAATGCAAAAATTTTAGCTACATCTAAAACATTTGTAATTAATTATGGTGGGAAATATTCTATTACATTGAAAGATGTTAATAATAAACAAATCTCCGGTTTAAAAATTTCATTTAAATTTAATGGTAAAAATTTATATGCTACCACTAATTCTAAAGGTATTGCTACTATTAAATTTAGTTCAGATATTCTTAAAAAGGCTAAAGCAGGTAAACATAATCTAGTAATTACTCTTAATAATAAAAATTATAATACAATTACTAAGACTGTTAAAATAAATATTAATAAAGAAAAAACAAAATTGATTGCTCAAAATACGAAGTTTAAAAAATATTTAAAGATAAAAAAATATGGAGTTATTTTAAAAAATAGTAAAGGAAAAGCTATTAAAAATGCTAAACTAGCCTTAAAAATTAATGGTAAAACTTATCAGGTCAAAACAAATTCTAAAGGTATAGCTTGTTTTAAAATAACTAATTTACGAGTTAAGGGTAAGTTTATAGCTAAAATCCTATTTAAAACAACACCTTACTATCAATCTATTAGTAAAACTGTTAAGATAACTGTACAATAATGTCATTGTATTAAACATTATATTATTATTATTTAATCCTTATGATTGCACTTAAAAAATTTTTATAATAATGATATAAAGTTAGGTTGATAATGTGGAAAAAGATAATATTAATATTTTAAAAGAAGATCCTAAAGAATCTATAATGAAAATTGCAGTACCACTTATGATTACGACCCTAATAACCAATCTTTATAATATAGTAGATGGAATGTGGATTACTGGTTTAGGCATAAATGCAATTACAGGTATTAGTTTGATAACGCCTATATTTACTCTGATTAATGGTGTTGCAACAGGATTAGGTAATGGAGTAATCAGTACTATTAATCGTTTTAGGGAGGAATATGGAAAAGATTCAGCCTCTACAGTAGGTAGTCAGGCTATAGTAATTAGTATATTTATTTCAATATTAATGACCATTGTTTTATGTATATCTTTAAATTATTATTTAGATATTTATGGAGGATCTTATCTTATAAATAAAGAGGCAATTTCATATGCTACTCCATTATTTCTAGGTTTATCAAGTTTTGTAGTGTCTATTATATTTTCTAGCATTCTTAGAGCAGAAGGAGACACTAAAAGATCTATGTATGCTCTTTCATTTGGATTAATCTTGAATGCATTATTGGATCCGGTATTTATATATACATTTAAATTAGGTTCAGCAGGAGCATCTATATCAACAATTTTTACATCACTAATTAGTGCATTGATAATGTATTATTGGATTTTCATTAAGAAGGATATTTCTACTAAAATTAATGTAAAAAAGGTCTTAAAATCCAAATGGGAATGGTTTATTACAAAAGACATTTTAAAAACAGGTATTCCAGCTTCTTTTGTATTATTTACTTTATCTTTTTCAACACTGATTTATTATATATTCATTTATTTAATTGGTGGTGAATTAGGTATATCAATATATTCTTCAGGTTATAGGATTTATATTTTAGGGAATATGCCAATTACAGCAATCTCAAATGCATTGGTGATTATTATTGCAACATTTTATGGTGCTAATAATATTAAATTTTTAAAACGAGCCCATACTTATGGTACAATTACAGCTTTTAATTTATCATTATTAATTTGTGCAATATTTTTCATATTTTCAGATCAAATAGCTTCTATATTTATGATAACTACAAATTATCCACCATTAACTGAGGGTATTTCTCAGTATATTCGTATTACAGCCTTTTGTATCCCATTTTTAGGTTTAGGATTACCCTCTACTTATTTATATCAGGGAACAGGTAAGGCTTTTATGAGTTTATTATGGACAATAATGTCTGAAATAATATGTGTAGTTCCAGCAGTGTATTTTATTGTATTTTATTTCAATACTGGATTAATTGGTATATGGACTGGTTTTGTTGTTGGAAGAGCTATTTCAAATATTTTGAATCTCATATTTGCCCGTATATATATTTACAAATTAGAAAAAAAGATTATATAAAATATATTCATTTCGATTTTGAACTTATTGAAAACTAAAATATCCAATTGCCAAAAAAGAATACATAATATTTTTTTCCTAAAATTTTTCTCAAAACATTTTTAAAAAAGAATGAATATAGAAAAGGGACTTTTATTAAGATTTATCTTAAAAATTAATTAGGAAACTTAATAATGGTAATTAAATATTACCACAATTTTTAAAAAAAAATTAAAATCAAAAAAAAATATATAAGATAATTAATATAATATCTTTATGTTATATGAAGAGAATATCACTTTAAAGTCTTTAGATGATATCGATATTAGAGTTGGTTTAATTTATCCAGATGTTTATGAAAATGTTACTTTATCTACTGGATTTGAACTTTTATATCATATGATAAATGATAGAAATGATTGCTATTGTGAAAGATTTATTTATCCTCATACAAATAGTTTAGAAACAAAATCCTCTTTAAAAGAATTTGATATATTAAGTTTTACTATACATCATACAGATGCTTATTTTAAAATAATTGAAATATTGAAAAAAGCTGATATACCTATATTACGTGAAAACAGAACAAATGATGATCCATTAATTATTATAGGAGGTCCAATAACAACATCAAATCCTGCACCACTCAGTAAATTCATAGATATTTTTTGTATTGGTGAGGGTGAATGTATATTAAATAAGTTAATTGATACTTATAAAAAATTTGAAAACCCTAAAGAACACTTAAATGAATTTCTAGATATTCAAGGAGTATATATTCCTAAATTTAATAATCATACAAAAATAGCTTTAATTGATAATATGGATGAAAAATTTCACAACACCAATCCCATTATTGTTAAAAACGAAGATAATGAAATTGTTAATACTATTAGACTTGATGTTTTAAGGGGTTGTAGTCATGGATGCAGATTTTGTATGGCAGGTTATTTATATAAACCTTCACGAGAAACATCTTTGGAAAAACTAATAGAAATTGCTGAGGCAGCACGTGAAAATACAGGTATCAGCTCAGTATATTTAGTGGGGCCTGATATAGCTGATCATTCTAGATTTCTTGAATTAATTGATGAACTCAATAAAAGAAACTTTAATGTAGGACTTCCATCTACAAGGATAGAAAAAATTTCTAGAAATATGTTACAAAATTTAAAAGATTCAGGGACAGATCACTTTGATATAGCGCCAGAATCAATTTATAAAATTAGAAGATCAATTAATAAAGATTTTGAGGATGAAAAAATAGATTATGTTATGAAAACTGCATTTGATATTGGTCTTAATTTAAAATTTTTATTCCTAATAGGTTTTCCACAAGAAACAAATGAAGACATTGTTGATTTATCCAAATATATTAAATCAATTATAAAAACAAGAGATGATTTTGATAAGAATATTGAATTAGATTTCAGAGTCTCTCCTGTAGTGCCAAAACCAAATACTACTCTTCAATGGCAACATTTTGATATTGATACTATTAATTCTAAAATTGATATATTTTTAGACGAATTAAATGATTTGAATCTTGAATGTATTGGAGATACTATGATGGGTCGTACTTATACGAATTATTCTATTAATTTGAGATTTGATTTTATTTCAAATGAAGATTGTTTTAAAGATTATATTCTAAGTTGTGGAAATAGTGAACTTGGAGATTTAATAATGAATGGTAGTTTTAATAGTCCTTTATCTCAATGGGAACAATATGCTCCAAAATATGATTTTGATGATGTACTACCATGGGATTGTATAGATTTAGGTTATAGAAAGGGTTTTATTAAGGCAGAATATAAAAGAATGCTAAAAAACAAGTTAACCTTATGGTGTGTCGAAAATAAATGTTATAATTGTAAAGATAACTGTTTTGAAAATGATTTTATTTAAGTTTATAAATCTCATCAAAATTCATTCCAAATTTTAGATATTAACAAAAAATTATAAAAGATAATTTATCATTATAAATTTTTTATTTATAATTATTTTTAATGATTGATTATATTTTTTCTATATTTTTTTTAATCTATGGACTTATTTTTTATAAATTTAAAAAATATAATATAATTATCCATAATAGGGTAATTATAATTACATTTAAATATATTAAAGATATATGTGTATGTTTTCATTATAGATTATTTTCTTAATTTATCATTATAATTATAATTTATCATGATTTTTACAAAAGTTTTAATATTAAAAAAAAGAAAATAAGTATAACTTTAATCAACTTCAAAAGGGATTTTTATGATTACATCTGTACAAAAGGAAATTTTACAAAATTTAATTAATTTATATCAAACTTCTGCTGGTAAGTCTATTAAAGGAGAAGAGATTGCTGAGATTATGGGTAGAAATCCTGGAACAATCAGAAATCAAATGCAATCTTTAAGAAGTTTAGGTTATGTTAAAGGAGTTCCAGGTCCTCGTGGAGGTTATAAACCTACAATAGAGGCTTATCATAATTTAAATATTCCAGTATCAGATAATGATTCTAAAGTTCCTATATATGTGGATAATGAAAAATTAGAAGGTTTATCTGTTGCTAAAATTGAATTTACCAGTGTTCCACATCCTGCAGAGTGTGAAGCTGCTATTAAAATTTTAGGAAATATTAAAACTTTAAATATAGGGGATACAATAAAAATTGGTCCTACACCAGTAAATAACCTGGGAGTTATTGGTAAAATTGTAGGTCGTGATGATACTGATAATATTTTACTTGTTGAAACTAATACTATTAGAAGTATTCCTAAAAAAACAGTTAGTGAAATAGGTACTAATAATTTAATTACATTATCACCAGAGAATACTATCCGTGAAGCAGCTTCTATATTTGATGAAAACACTATTAATGGTGCACCTATTATTGTTGATAACATTGTTGTTGGAATGTTAACTGTTACAGATTTAGTTAGAGCTATTTCTCAGAATAATGAAGATTCTACTGTTAGTGATTTTATGTCTGGTAAGGTTGTCAGTGTTAATAAAGATATGCGAATTGCTAATGCTGTAGAAATCATGTATAAACATAAAATAGGAAGATTAATCATAACCGATGATAATAATAATCCTATAGGCATTGTTACAAGAACAGATCTTATTGAATCAATGACTAATCTTAAGAAGTTCCCTATAACTAGTGATTAAAGACTAATTTCTTTTTTTTTCAAATCAAATTTTTATTAAATATATTTAATTTATTTTTTTAGGGATAATTTTTATTTATTAATAAAAAGGATAATTACTTTAATATAAGTTTATCTTTTGCTAATTGCCGTATTTCTGGGAATTCATTATCATCATCTGCAATTTCTTGTAATATTTCTTTATCATCACTTAACTCTACAACTACTTTATGTGTTTCAAAGTTTTCTTGACTTAATGCTAGTGTTAAAGTTTTATCTTTACCTTCTTTAGAAACATCATTTACCATTTCTTTAAATTTAGAGATTTGTTCTCTACAAAGCTTTTGATTTTCTTTAATTTGAGCTAAATCTTTTTCGGATGTTTTTCCTTTTTGGTGATATTCTTCTTCTAATTCCATGTAGTGTCTTAAAGTTTTTTCATAAGGTATAAGTAATGTATCCATAAAGAATTTTTTATTTTCAATATATTCGTTTAGGGGTACGTTTTGATTTTTACTTTCTTTATATGTGTCATAGAATAATTTGGAGTCTGTAGTATTATTTAAAATATCATGTAATACTTCTTTTATATTACCTATTTTTTCATTAGCTATTACACGAATTTCCCAGACAGAATCATTTTCACCTATTTCTTTAAGTATTTTCTCATCACTAATTTTATCAACTATGACTTTTCTAATATTTGCATTTTTTGTATCTTCATAAATATGCTTTAATTTTTCATTGTTTGATATTTTTTCTATAATACCTACTTTAACCTTATAAGAATCATTTGCTTTATATAAATCATATATTAAATCTTCATTATCCAAATTATTTATTATTACCACTTGAATGTTTTCATTATTAGTTTTTTCATAAATTTGTGTTAGAGATTCTTCTGATTCAATTCTTGGTGCAATAGTTTCTATGACCTTATCATCATTTGTTTCAAGTGCGATTTTTAACAGTAAATCAGGATTAGAAATTTTTTCAATTATACTATTTTTAAAGTCACTTTTTTCAGCTTCTATAGCTATATCATATAATATTTCTTCATCTTCAATTTTTTCAAGTGCAACATAAGCCATATCATTATCTTTATTTTTAATAGCAATTTCTTTTAATGCTTTAAGATTATAAATCTTAGTAGTTGCAAGACCTCTTGAATTTAAACATTTACTGTTTAATGCAATATTTATTAATTTTTCTTCATCTTTAATCTTTTCAAGTGCTATAATACCAATATCTGCATTATCATCTTTAATTGCAATTTTTTCCAATATATCTTCATTTTTTATTAATTCTGTTGTTATGAAACGAGTTTTAACACATTTACTATTTAAAGCTATACAATAAATATCCTCTATTGATGTTATATGGCTTAATGCAAATTTACCTACAGTAAAATCTTTATCTTGTATTGCAGCTTTTTTATATATGTTTTCATCATTTATTTTTGATAGAGCTATATTACGTATTGAAGGGTCAGAATCTTCAAATGCCACTTTTTTAAGAGTAGGTATGTTATGGATTTTAGAGAGGGATATTTTTCTTAATTCCGCATTTGTTGAGTTTAAAGTAAATTTATTTAGTAATTCTATATTTTTTATTTTTCTTATAGCATATAATCCATTATCTAAATTAGGATCATTATATGCAATTTCAAGGTATCCATAATCATCAGAACCAATCCTCATATATGCTGCACTTCTAACCTGCCAGGAGGGATCCTTATGAGCTATTTCTACAAGTTTTTCTAAAGTTAAATCTCCATTTTCTACCATTTCCAATCTTTGTTCAATTGAATCACTGTAAATTCCTTTTTTATTAAATTTATCCATAAAACCCATATTATCACGAAAATAATTAAATTTTTCAAATTTGTAATTCAATAAATCTTTATTTTAAAGAATTTATATCCTTTTTAAAAACTTATTTAATAAATTAATTAATTTGAATAGTTTATATCCAAATTATCTGTTTCTTCTTAATTTAAAAACTAATAATAAAAAAAATAAATTATTGTATTTATTTACTATATATATAATAATATATATAAATTTTTTATTTCTTAATTTTGGCAATTTCAAAAACTTGAGTGATAAAATTTATTTCAATTTTTTCACCTTAAAAAATTTGGTTTAACAAGTCCAAACATACTCAAGAGCTTTAATTTTTATATTACACAAATAATATATATGTTTCACTTAATATATTAAGTAATAGTTTTTTAAATTAAAAATAAATAATAAATCGACTGAAAATTTTTGAGTTGTATATTTGTAAAAATTAAAATCACTTCAGTTTTTGAAAATGCCCTAATTTTTATATTTCTTCTAAATTTAGGATTTATCTCAATTATTCTTAATTAAATTATAATCATTTTGTTTTTAAGATTTTTAAATTTTGGATTGGTTATTTCTCTTTTGGAATAACTTAATTATTATAGGATATATTAACATTATAAAAATCATCACAACAAAGAATTGTAAAAATCCTCCAAGAGGGTCATCTCCTAATAAGGGACTTAAACATTTTTTAATAATTATCAATGGTATTAATCCACATATAAACCTTAATATTTTTCTTTTGAGAGTACCTTCTGTTGAAAACTTAATGTATCTTCTTTCGATTGGCCAGCTTAAAAAGACACCTACTCCTAATCCAACATATTTAAATGTATCTATGGTCATAATTGCAGGATCTACAATCAATTTTCCTGCAGAATTATAATCTAATGGGTATGATTTTGTCATTGTATAAATTAATATTAAAATTCCTATTATTATAGCAACACTAGAAATGATAATATTTAAATTAGGTTTTTCATCCAGCATATCATATAATTTTGAAAAGAATACTAATATTATCAATGTAAATATGATTGCAAATGATACATCTATTATTGTATGTACACCTAAATAAATACGACTAAATCCTACTAATAATATTCCTGCTATTAAAATAATTTTCAATGCTTTAGAAAGATGCCCTCTTAAAACTAACCCACCAAATAAGTTTGTTGCATTTGTAGTATGTCCACTTGGAAATGAATATCCTGTCGCAGTAGGTATAGCTTCTTTAACCGGATGTACTCTGGGGTCAAGTATCCATGGACGATATATACAAGCAATTATCTTCACAAAGCCATTAACAAAGTATGCAGCACCTTGAGATATAAATAGGTATTCACCTAATTTTTTATCAATACACCAATAAATTAGAATTGTAATTATAACAAGATATTGTTCTGCTAAAAAAGAACAATAAAGAAAAATAGGATTTAAAATACCGCCAGTACTTTCTCTTATAAACTGTAAAAATAATATGGGGTCTATTAAAATGTTAATATTATCACACCATTAACACGTTTATTTTTTTATTATTATTTTACCCTTTTTAAATATATAAGTTGTATTGAATATAATACACTAATTATATTATTTATAAATTAATTTTTTTCATTAATTTTAAGAGTAATTTTTAAAAAATTTTTAGTCTACCAATATGTGATGTTTTTATATAAGTGTAATCTTAATATATTATTAATTAAATTTCTATTTTTTTATTTAATTATTGTATTATAAAGTGATATGATGGTTGATAATAGTTTAAATAATATCTCTACAAATTTTAATTCTAAATTAAAAGACCATAAAGTTAAACAAATTGATTTAAAAAATCAAATGACAGTAAATGAACTTATTAATCAATTTGATTCATCTGGAGTATTAGGTTCAGGACGAGTATCAAGAGCTCGAAATTTACTTATAGAAATGATTAATGATGATAATATGGAAATATTCTTATCTGTTGCAGGACCAATGGTTCCAGGAGGTCTTAGAAATATCATATCTAATATGATTCGTCAAAAACAAATTCGCACTCTAATTACAAGTGGTGCTAATTTAACTCATGATCTTGTTGAGGCTTTTGGTGGAAGACATTATAAAGACTTTGGGTTTAATGATGAACAATTAAATGATTCAGGTATTGGTCGAATTGCAGATGTTTATACTCAAGCAGGAGATTTTGAAATTTTTGAAGAGAAATTCACAGAAATATTAGAGAAAATCTCTAATAAATATAATAACCCTAAAGATAAAAGTATTATTTCTGTTGAAAAATTATTATATGAAATTGGAATGCTTATAGATGATGAAAATTCTATAATTAGACTTGCTGCAATAAATGGGGTTTCAATTTTTTCTCCGGGGATTATTGATAGTATGATTGGTCTACAATTATTTATTTTCTGTCAAGATCATGATCTTCATTTAGATGTTGTTGCAGATATGCATCATTTATCTGATATAGTTTTTGAAAAAGAGAAGGTTGGAGCTATTATGTTGGGAGGAGGTATTCCTAAACATTATACATTAGCTAGTAATCTTCTTAAAGGAGGTATTGATGCTGGTTTTCAGATTACTATGGATAGAGCTGAAACTGGCAGTTTAAGTGGTGCACCACTTGAAGAAGCAATTAGCTGGTCTAAAGCTAAACATAAATCCAATCTTGTAACAGTTATTGGTGATACGACTATTCTTTTCCCATTAATATATGCTGGTGCAATGGACCATTTTAAACAAATTTAATTTAATTAATAATATAAAATCAATTTTTTTTATTTATACTTTTAGAAATACTTGTAAAATAAGTGAATATTTTGTTTTATGATAGTTCATAATCTACATTTCATTCATTGTTTTTTTTTCTTAATATTTACTTTATTATAGCTATTTACAAGTCATATTATTTTTTTTTAATATAATAATATATATTCAAATTATTATTTAATGATTTTTTTTTCAACCTTATTTTTAAACTACTAACATGTTTTTTTATTATTTAATAAAAATTAATATATTTAATAGACTGATTCTTTATTAACAAATCAGGGTAAATTATCTTTTTTATATAATTTAGGATAGTTTCTATTTATTTCTTGAAATTTTTTAATGATTGCTCTAAATAATATTTTTTTTTTTTTAATTTAGTTTTATCCTTTTTTTCACTTTATTTTTTTGAATTTTGAATTTTAAATAAACAGTTAGGGGCTGTAAAAAATTTAACTGATAAACCCTCGATTAACTTAAAAAAATATATGCTTATTTTAATTTACACTTGAAATTGTTCTATGAGTTAAAATAGAATTTAATTTATTACAAATCCTTTAATAACGATT